>NZ_JAAVTY010000048.1:0-10401 GCF_018642185.1 Candidatus Rhabdochlamydia sp. W815
AATGCAGAACGTCTTGCAAAGGAAGTGCGTAATCACTGGAGCATCGAAAACAAATTGCATTGGCAACTTGATGTTAATTTCCGAGAGGATTTAAGTCGTGTTAGAAAAGGAAATGGAGCTGAAAATCTATCTATAGTTCGACGGGCTACTTTGAATCTTTTACAAAAAGATAAGACAAGCAAGGTCAGTTTACATAAACGGCGCTTCATTGCATCATGTCGTAAAGATTATTTATTAGATCTGGTAGGTGCAAAGGAAATTCTTCATGCGTAAGCCCTGTATTAAAGATATGCCAGTTTAATTTAAGATCTCATGTACAGGCCATAATTGCACACAAAGAAGGGGTTGCTCCTAATTTTTTTTGCTCTTTAATGAGCGGTTTTGAGATTTTAAAAAAATCTCTTCATATTGGAGAGTTTAACCTACTTCGTTTAAGGGGTAACCCCTTCTTTGTGTGCAATTATGGCCTGTATATTGTCATAAATAGGATCTGCTTTGCAGGCCGTATTTACCAGAATTAAGGCTATTGCTAATCCTAGACATCTTAGTTTCTCCAAGAAATTAATAACGCCTAAATCCCTTAAAAGCTTTAGGCCAACTGTAAATGACTCTTTCTTTCGCTTCTTTATCATAACGGACTTGGATACAGATATAAGGATATTTGTGTTGATTGTCATAATCACGTCCTTCTTTTCTTTGATAGAGTTGAATCAAGATTTCTTTATTGTACCATGCAGGGACAGATACATCTAAATGATGATAGGATCTTTCAAATTCTAGATACTCTTGTTGGGTATATGAAGGGTTCTCCTGATAATATTGTTGTAAAATAGCAATGATTTTTTCCGGATACTCTTGCATCCCCTCTACATAAAAATCCACTTCTGCACCAATCATGTGTTTGGAAGTAGAATTCAAGCTATCGGCATAAGTATTGTGAGCAGGACAGCGATGCCCACAGGTAATAATTACTTTAGAGCGAGTTTTTTCTTGTACGAAGTTCAAAAGATCGATCAAAATAGGATAGATAAATTCTTTGCCTTGATGTATAGGAAGAGAATGTGTGTGACCCCCGCCGCAATCAAAGTAGGTTTGATTTTCTTCAATTCGTGGAGGATTGAATCCTGAACCCTTACAGCGAAAATACTCTTTAGAGATCTTTATTTGCTGTCCTACATATCCCTTTTCCCAAGGATAAGGCTCTCTTATTCTATGTTTGGGAATATCGATCTGATAATGATACTCATCATGGTTGCGGTGAATAAATTCACCCTTAGCATTTAGTCTGCGCAGTTTTTTCTGCTCTGATTGCTCCATACCAGAGCAGCCTATCAAAAATAATAAGAAAATGACTTGTTTCATCCTTATCCCATAAGATTTTGCTCAATCACATGTTCTAAGACCTCTTTCCAACTGGTATATTTTTCTAGGAAATGTTTAAGCATTTCTTTATCACTTCTCTTTCGTTTTTCGCAAGGATCTAATAGGCGATCAAGCGTTGAATCTAAAAAAGGAAATAAAGCATTTAGAGCCAGTTCCTCTTGAAAATCAAATTCTAAGAGAGTCATTTTAGCTGTGGGTATACTTACCTCTTGTGCAAAAGCTTGATGGGTTATTTTTAACATACGTAGTGTCATTTCTTGTAAGCGTAAAATGCTCGAACAAAGTTTTTCCTTTTCAGATGCAATGGCTTCGCTAAAACGGAGATCTAATTGATAGAGCTGCATTTTTTGATGAATAGCAGCATGTAGGTCGATGGGTTTCCAATCCATAGAAACCTCTTCTAATGAAGAGTTTTCTATGTCTTTAAACCCAAGGCCACTTGTCGCATTGATAAATCGGCAACTTTTATGTTTTTTAGCAAAAGAAGCAATGCATTCTGATTCCATTATCCACTTTACCGTGGTGTAAACAAGTTCACCTTTAACATTCTTTCGGCGCAAAAGCTTTTCTGAGGCTTGTGTATTCTCTTGCAGCATTTTAGGATCGATAGCGGAATGAGATACTACTTTTTCTGCATATTTTTGCATACCGGTATACGATAGATCTACCCCGATAAAAACAATGGGATTACAACCCATTTCTGCAGCAAAGGCTAGGCTAAGGGTAGTTACAGATAAAGCTTCCATCCCTAGATCAGGTCCCACTGCTTGATGATTTATCCCAAGCAGATTTTCAAAATGTTTTTCACAGATACCTCCTGTATCAGAAACAAGATACCCCATCTGCCCATTACACGTATTCCAAATATCTGGATGCACTCTGGTTGCATAAATGAGCGGGGTTTCATATGCAGATGCCGTTTTTAATCTTTCAAATTCTTCAAAATTAGGATCAGCTGCTATATTTAGATGTGGAGTTATACCTTGATTACTCAAAGCAGTAATGGCTGAGCCTCCTGCCAGAATCAGCGCGCGATCTTGCAAATTCTTCAAGGGCTCTATTGCATCTAATAAAGAAGGACCTGCTCCACAAATAATTGCAGGAACATTTACAAATTGCCCTTGAAATCGATTAGCTAAAAAAGAATGAGGCCACTTAGAGATATTCCTCATGAGATTTGCTAGCATGTGATGAGCTTTTAGAATCTCTGTCGTGCCTGCATGTACAACAGTTGTAATCCTTAAGAGTTGTAGACACAGCTGTTCAAACTGAGGTTTTCTGCGATAAGACTTGGTCGCTTGGATAAAAACATGTTCTAATGGATAGTTAGATACAATCTCTTCTAATTTTTTTGCATAAGGCTCTTCTAGATAGGATAGAAACATTTGACTATCTTGAAGGATTTGCTCACTGTAAGTAGAAGATAAAAATCTCTCTATTGCACTGAGCGAATCCTCTAAGAAAACCACTCTTCTTGTTTTTTCTTCCAAGACCCATTTTTTTAGACTAGGATAAGCACTAGACCCACCAATTCCATAAATATACAAAACCTCAACAGCTTTAAACTCTGGGATAAACTCCTCTTCGGGCAAAGCTTCGCAAGAGCTGGAGAAATTCAATAAAAAAACAAGCTCCGGATATCTTTCGCTTAAAAGATCTAAAGAACTATTTCCAACAAAGCTTTTTCCCATCCCATATCCCCTCTTTTGAAGTAGTCATTTGTGCATTGCAGTAGGTTTTTTCTATATAATTGCAGTCAGATGTATAAATCCCTTCTAGTATTAGCTGTCCTTTTTGATCCCAACGTTTACGATCATAGCGCTTTGGTGTATGGAAAACTTTTTCCTCACGCAAAATTTGATTACAGAAAAAATGACGATGCACTCCTATGGATTCTCCTTTTTCATAACAACCCTCATCTATAAGAACCTGCTCTTCATTCCAAAGCCGATCCCAGCCATGTTTTTGTCCATTTTGATAATCAATGGATCTTTTTAGCCAACCTGATTCCCAAAAAAGACGCACCTGCCCATCTAATTGATGCAAGCGATAAGGTATGTGGCTTTTGATACCACCTGTTTCATAGAAATACTCCTGCAAACCTTCGGGTTTTCCGTCTACAAACCTTTGTATACTCGCTGGTTTTTGAGAATAGTAAAAATAACGCGTTTTCCCTACTTTTTTACCCAAATAGTACCAGCTCTTTGTGAGAATTTGCCCTTGAGGGCTAAAAAAAGTAGAGGGTCCATGTAAAAAACCTTGATCGTAAAACAAAATGGCTTGGCAGGTTTTATCTTCAAAAAACCAACGACACTCTCCTTGTTGCTTCCCTTCATGGATCAAATAAGCCTGGGTATTTGTTAGAACCAGATTTGGTGATTCAAGAGATTGAGGAAGATAAGGACAGAAATGTTCATGTTGAACATCCAATCCCAATTCTTCATCATATATAATTAGCTTCTCTTGAGTGAACACATAGTTTTCTTTTATCATATTTTTAAACTCTTGAAAGTAGACAAATGGATTTCAACTGCTTTTTTAAAAAATAAATGCTGATGCAGAACTCTTGTGGGAAGATGTTCTTCTTGTCTTAAAATAGGCCATTTCCAAATTTCCCAAAGCGGCAGCAAAAGCTTCTGTACACAAATATTTTGCGCTAAATCAGATTCTAATAGAGCAAGCTCTCCTGTTTCCAAAATAGAGTGGGGGTAATGCTTTTCCCATAGTTTTAGCAATTGATCGCATAGATCAAGCGCTTCTGTAAAGCTATTACTCAATTTATGCAAAACAGCTCGTACGCTTTCTTGGGTAATTTCAGATCTAGCTGCTCGAGCTGTTAGTGCGTAACTAAAAGAGGTGGTATCAAAAGCGCTTGGCAATGAAACTTGTTCTAAAGGAAGGTATTTGACATGTGCTAAAGGCATTGCTTCTTGATCGGTATATATCCATTTGATTTCTTTATTCTTTTCAGCAAATTGATCTAACCAAGAAGCGCTTGCTAACCAATCTGGTTTTGAGATTCTCTTTTCTTTCTTTGCATTGATACACTCCACCCAATTTCCCTGGTCTGCTTGCATACCTGCTGCGTATACTTGATTTTCTGGAGAACAAAAGTCCATACCTACACAAATAATGGGATTACATCCCAAATGGGCTGCAATCAATGCGCAAAAATTAGCTGCTGTAAACCCGCTATCCATTAATGGATAATTAAGGCCTAACTCTTGATAGATCCATTTTTCTAAAGGATAATTAGCTGAATCGGGCATCCATATTTTTTGGCCATGTAAAAAAGCAAGCTGTCTAGAAGAGATCCTAGACTGGTAAAAATAGGGCGTTTCATAGCCTGTTTGTGTTAAATATCGACTAGGAGGAGGATCTGGATCAAAAGCTACCCCGAAGTGCGGATAAACCCCTTGCGTTTCTAAAGCACACATAGCAGAACCTGCGCCAAATAACAAAGCTCTCTCTTGCGCTTGAATCAGCGTGGGTATTTGTCCATCTAATGATGGGCCCGCTCCACAAATGATTGCGGGTACATTTTGACAGCAATTTTCTAAAGATTTTCCAAGAAGAGACACCGGTATTTGGCCTATGTTTTGTAATAGGTTAGCTATGATAACCTCTCCTAGGTCGCGGAAATCAGAAATCAAGAGATACACTTGGATATGCATCTCTTCGAGCATTTTGGAGAAGATACGCTCTTCTTCATCTATAGCTACTTGAGTCAAACGTAAAAGACAAAACTCCCAGACAATTCTATGACATAAACTAGCATTAGAATCCCAATGATACAATCTAATTTGTGGATTTTGCCATTGAACTTTCGCTTGTAAAAAAGCCTGCAAATTTTTTTCTATACAAACTAAAAACCTTTTGGGGTTTTCTAAAAGCCATTTATCTAAACGAGGAAGTAAATTTACATCAAATACAGATAAAACATCCGTATCACAAGATTCTAAATGATCCAGACTATTTACTATTTGCAACATGCAATTAAATCCTGATAGGAAGGTAATCCTTCTTTTATAACCATTTCATTTGAATCTACATCTAAATACTTAAACAAAATACCTTCTTGATTTGCTACAGCGACAAAGGGAGCTTTCACCCAATAATTATATCCACTTACCTGACTTAAAGCCTGCTTTCTCTCCCCACTTCTCTTACATTCAATCAGCAATAAAGGCAGGAGCTGATCATGCCTAGGAAAATAGCATAAAATATCAAGACGCCTTTTTGGTACACGCTTTCCTTGAAGGTGAGGCAATTCGCTAAGTGCTTTTTCCACGACGACGTATTCCTTAGGAAAAAAGAGTTCTTCAATCAGAACATGTAATAATTTTTGTCTGATTTTTTCTTCAGGCGTTGCTCGAATAGCAACGCCACGCATCTTGTCGATAAGCCAAGGCTTATCATTATTCGGGTCGGATAAGGCCATAATGACCGTCCTTACGACGATAGAGAACTTTTAATTTACGATCTTCTTCTGAGCGAAAAATTAAAAACTGATCTTGTGAGAGGTCTATTTTCATAAGAGCCTCTTCTGTATTAAGTGTCTTAAGAGGTTTCACTTTTGTGTCAATAATCATGGGAGGCAAAAGAGCTTGTATTTCCCTTTCTCGGTTTTCCTCTTCTATCTCTGCATTAATTTGATCTACTTCAGATTTTTTAAAGATATCTACCACCATATCTACTGTTGTAGATACTTTTTGATGATGATCTCGAATCTTATCTTTATACCGACGGATTAAAGTATGTAATCGATCAATTGCTCGATCAATGGAAACATACATATCTGTACTTGTAGCTTGTGCTTTAATCTTAAGATGATCGAGTTTGACTATTAATACACAGGTATGTTCAACCTTATGAACTTCTAATGTAACATGTAGACGCAAGATGTGATTATGCAAACGTTCAATTTTGGAGAGTTTATTCCAAATGTGGTTTTTTATCGAATCGGTTACTTGAACCTGGCGCCCGATAATATCAATACGGTAACCAAGATCTTGTTCAAATTTGTTTTTGTCGTTCATAATACCTCTTATGCTGTTAAACCGATTGCATTTCGATTATACTCCTATCAAGCCAAAATGATCAATATTCATGAGGTTAGTTGTTTAAAGATCTTTTTCGTTTAAAATTAGCAAATACATGAATGTTATCAAAACGATAACATTCATGTATGAACAGAAGGTTTTTTTCTTAGGTCTTTTAGCAATAATAAACCTTGAGCATGGTTGGTTTTTATGACATACTTCAAATAAAAAAACATATAAAAGCTATGCAATTTTCCCCAAAATTCACTATTACTCTTTCTATAGCAAATGCTTTAACCTCTATTGAACACACTCGCGGTTTTCTAGAAGCTGCCATACTCTCAGAAGATTGGATGGCTAAGATGCAGGCTAGAGCTCTTATTCTCGAAGCTCATCATACTACTCATATTGAAGGCACTCATTTAAGCCTAGATCAATCTGAAAAGCTCCTTTCCGGAAAGAAGCTATCCAGAGTAGATGTTGAAAATGTAAGAGAATTGTTAAATTATAAAAAAGCTTTTGATTTTGTATCTGATTATCTGGTCTCTCAAAAACCTATTACTGAAGCGTTAATCCGAGAAATCCATAAAAAACTAGTCGATGACGTTCGAGGAAACAATGCCCAACCACGTCAATATAGAAATGTCCAAAACTATGTAGCGAATTCAAAAACCAAAGAGATCATTTATACTCCACCAACAGCTTATGAAGTCCCTTTTCTTATGGCTCAACTATTGGCTTGGATACAAAATGAGCAAATCATTCCCGCTGTCCTTGTATCTGGCATTGCACAATTTCAATTAGTTCATATCCACCCTTTTCTAGACGGCAACGGTAGAACGACCCGACTTTTGTCCACTTTGTGTCTTTATAAATTCGGGTATGATTTTAAAAAACTTTTTACAATAAGTGAATATTACGACCGGAATCGAGCCAATTATTACAAAGCTATTCAGTCTGTTAAAGACAAGAATATGGATATGACTGTTTGGCTAGAATATTTTTCCAAGGCTCTAGAAACTCAAATGCACGAAATTCAACTTAAAGGCACTCATGCTATGAAGTTAGCTATTATGATAGCAAAATACAAACTTTCCAAAAGGCAAAAACAGATATTACAACAATTGCTGGAAACAAATGAAGACTTTACTATTCAACAATATGAATCATTTTACCCGTCTATAAATAGACGTACTTTACAAAGAGATCTTTCCGATTTAGTAGAGAAAAAGCTGATTTACCAAATAGGAGAGAAAAAAGTTACCCATTATCGAATAAACCTAGATTGATTTTTTCTACGACATTTCTGCGACATTTTTTGCTTTTTTTTGTCGCATAAACCTTCTAAATCTTTAAACTTTTAAAAAAATTGCACCGAACAGGACTTGAACCTGTAACCACCCGGTTCGAAGCCGGGTACTCTATCCGATTGAGCTATCGGTGCTAAACTTTGAAGTTCAAGATAGATTACTCTCTTAAAGGTAAAAAAACAATCCCCATCTTCTTTTCAAAGAGAAAATAAACTATGCGTAAATTCTATGGAATATGAAAAAACAGAAGGGATTGTTTTACGTTCTCTGCCCTATCAAGATAAGAATCGGATCGTCACGGTTTTTACCAATTGTTATGGGGTGCTGCAATTTATCATTAAAGGAATCTCGGCTAAAAGAACGGATAAATTGGCATTAAGCTCCCCTCTTTGTAAGGGTGAATATCTTTTTTATCGGGGTAAAGGCAGTCTCATGCATTTTGTAGATGGATCGGTTTTAAGCGAGCATCTACAATTGCGTACAAAAATGCAACACATCCAAGCAGCAGCAAATCTAGTACAAATCATATTAACTTCTCAATTACCTCACAAACCAGCTCCTAAAGTCTATCAATTTTTCTCTAAATGCTTGAAAGCTATCCCCTATTTTGAGAATACAGACGTCTTAACCAATAGCTTTTGTCTAAAATTGCTCAAACAGGAAGGATTGCTTGCCCTGCAACCTTTTTGTAGCCAATGTGAAAAAGAAGCAAGGGCACTTCATTATGGAGAAAGTTTTTGCAGCTTTCATGCACCAAAATTTTCTTTTAGATTTTCACAAGAGCAATGGGATACCTTATTGACATTGGCTTATGCAACCACCTTTTCTCAAATTCAAAACTATGCTTTATCAAAAGATTTGAACGAAAAAATCAATCAGATCTTTCAAGAAAATACTTGAAACATTTATTTTAAAATTATGAAGGCCTCTTTTCCAATTTTTTTACTCTATTTTATCGATAATTTTAGCTTAGCACTTGTTATTCCCGTTTTATCCTCTGTTATTCTCGGTTCCCAATCCCATCTAATCACCTCTAGTTTATTTTGGAAAAATGTCAGCCTTACTACCTTAGGGACAGTTTTTCCTTTAGCTTTGCTTTTTGGTTCACCTTTAATAGGAAGCATTTCAGATACAATCGGAAGAAAGAAGTCGTTTTATATTACCATTACTGGAATGGTTTTGGGTCACTTGCTCGTTGCCTTTGCTTTTTATATTTCCCATTTTATTTTATTGGTTCTAGGACGGTTAATATCTGGTTTTTTTTCAGGGAATACCGGTTTATGTTTAACCACAATCTCCGATTTACATCCCGATCATACAAAGCGTTCCAAATATTTTGGTTATCTAACTGGTATAGGAGGACTTGGTTGGTTATGTGCTATGTTTGCCGGAGGAGTTCTGGCCAATCGTAAATTTGATCCTCATTTCTCCCCTTCATTGCCTTTTATGATAGCAGCCCTTATGGGGATCATTAATTTAATAATCTTAATTTATTTATTAAAAGAAACACATCATCTGAAAAAGAAGAAAATCAAATGGGAGCTTACTGAGGGGCCGAAAAAACTGATCCGAGTTTTTCGCATTTCTAAATTGCGTTTTTTATTTCTCATCCAATCCTTGTTTTTATTAAGTTGGATGTTGGTTTTTCAATCTTTTTCTTCCTATTCTTTTTTAGAATTTAATTCCCCTCCGACCTGGATCACTTTATGTTTTTTAGGACTTAGCTGGATTCTAGGAAGTTCTTTAATTAATCGTCTTTTAATCAAACGGGTTTCTTTAGCTAATATTCCCTGCTACGGTTTATTAGCTTTAAGTCTGTTATTTTGCATAGCTTCTTTTACTCATAAGTTTGTATCTTTGTCTGTTTTTGATTGCACAGCAGCTTTTATTTCTTCTTTTACAGCAGCAAACATATTTAACCTAATCTCCTTTTCTGCTTTACCGAGTATTCAAGGAGAAATTATGGGATTGAGCCAAGCTGTTATTGCAATGGTACAAATCGCAGCTCCAATAGTCATTGGGCTTTTCTTTCTACATTATACTCTCATCTATTTGACTGCCTCAGGCATTGCTTTAGGCGCCTTTTTGCTTTTGCTGTTCCATAAACCCTCTTTGCAATCTAAAATTAATGAAACTCAAGCTGAAGAAACTTAAAATTACTTAATTTACATAGAAACCAATTCTATTTTTTCAATTTGTTTTTGGAAAAATGCTGCGTTCCAATTCTCGACAAATTTTCTATCTTTTGGCCTAAGAAAATTTTCTACATCACGTTGTGCTGCTTTCCAATTTACAACTGTAATTTTTTTTTCAAACTCTTTGTGAAGCCATTTTTTATTGTAAGGCATATCTTTTCTTTTATATGGCCCGGATTGATAAAGAGCATTTTTCAGTAAAAGATCATTAGATCTCTTGCATAACCAATAAGCAATAAGCAATAAGCAATAAGCAATAAGCAATAAGCAATAAGCAATAAGCAATAAGCAATAAGCAATAAGCAATAAGCAATAAGCAATCTAAAATTTTAAAGTATTTTAATCCAGGAGATATGATTGTTTGAGCGATATGAACCTATCTTGAATTGAATATAAATTTTCGCTATGATACCAGATCTTTTTATTTTTTAACTAAAGACAGATGACATGAGCAAGCAAGGATTAAATGAA
>NZ_JAAVTY010000049.1:0-10280 GCF_018642185.1 Candidatus Rhabdochlamydia sp. W815
AATAACATAATTCCCATTTAGGATATTCTATGGGTAACATACGCCACTGGCAACCACTTTTTAAAATGTACAAAATTCCACAAAAAATATCATATAGATGAACTCTTCGTGGACGTGTTTTTTTGCGTGTAGACTCAAGTATTAGATGGATTTTGCTAAATTGTTTACGAGAAATATCGCTTGGATAAGAGCGGGTCATAACTACCTCCAAAGGTTTTATGAAAACTATCATTATACCTTAATGAGAAGATTTTAAACAGGCTCTAAGCAATATCTACACTTAACACGGCATGAATATGTTTACAACGCATTTCTCCACAAGTACATCCGATAGGATCACCAATATATACGCTGTATTTTTCATTTGCATCAAAAGGGTTTGTTACAGCAAATAACTTATCACCTGTCTGCTCGATATCCCAAGTTTTGAATTTTAAATCTTTATCAGATACTTCTTCTTCAAGCTCTTCTGTTTTATTTTGAGCAAAACGACTGATTTGACAATAAGGGCAGTTACAATGAGGATGCTCTGGTTTAGTAAGCAAACCATTTAGCATGGATTCATCATCTAAAGATTTTAAAAAGGAAAAAATATGTTCTAAAATATCCTTAGAGAGAAGAGGGGCTTCTGTTAGTTGAGAGTTATGTTGGAGAAGCAAGTCTATTCCAGGTAATATTCCTTTAAAGGAAGCACTTAAGGTCTTTAAAAAGGTTGTAAGATTCTGGAAGGACTCAGAATCCTCAGCTAATTCAGAAGTATTGACGAGCTCAATCCCAGGAATGATTCCTAGCACTCCTTTTGGCAAAGTTCTTTTTTCTTTATTGCATAGAGATTGCTCTTGCTCTAAATATTTAGAGTGCATAGAAAAAATCTCTTCTAGAACACAAGGCGTCAAGTTGGGAATTTGTATACAAGTTCCATTAAGAAGAGCAATGCTAAGAATGGGCTTATTCTGCTGATTATCAACATATAAAGCAGCTACATTTTTCCAAGAGGTAGATATATAAGGGGGTATGTTTAGCATTTTCTGATTAATGTTCATAAATTTCTCCTTCAATTACAAAATCCATTATAAGCGATTTTCAAGTTCAGCGTCAAGAATTTAGCACTCGAAATGTCTAATTGCTGATCTTGTTTCATAAGATATTAATAATAAAATGCTTATAATTTAGTTAAAAAAATTAGGTTGAGTCTAGTAAAAGAGCACGCTATGCTGCACTTTAACCTGCACTAAAGGAGAAATCAAGTGGTTCGTAAAACATTTATCATAGATACCAATATTCTTTTACATGACCCTGATGCGATCATTAAATTTCATAATAATGATGTCGTAATCCCTCTTGCCGTTCTTGAGGAACTAGATGGAATGAAAAGATTTTCCGATGAATTGGGAAAGAATGCTCGTCATGTTTTACGTTATATCGATGGGTTAAAAAATGCTCATCCAGGTCAACTGGCGCAAGGAGTCTCTATTGAAAATGATATTTTAGTAAAAGTGCAAATGGATACAAAATTTGCAGATCGAGAAGCCTTTCCTTTTTCTTTGGATCGCAGTGCTCATAAAATTGTTTTCAGTGCTTTTAAACTAAAGGAGCAAGGTGTCCCGGTTTCTCTTATTTCTAAAGACTTTATTGTGCGCGTTAAAGCAGAAGCTGTAGGGATAGAATCACAAGACTATATTAACTTAAGATTTTCTTACGAAAATATCTATAAAGGGTATCGTAAATTAGACATGAGTAAGAAAAATCTAGATCTATTTTATAAAGATGGGGTCCTGCCAATTGATTTGCCTGATTTGTATCCCAATGAATATTGCTTGATTAGCTCAAAAGAGCAGTCATCTGCTGTGTGCAAATACAACTCTCAAAACAAACAGCTAGAACCTTTACTAAAGTTGCCAAGAGATATCTGGGGTGTCCATCCTCTGAATATAGAACAAAAATGTGCCTTAGATTTGCTGCTGCGCGATGATATCAAATTAGTAACCCTTATGGGTCCTGCAGGGACAGGAAAAACCCTTTTAGCTTTAGCCGTGGGTTTGAAAAAGATTTTTGATGATGGGAATCATAAAAAAATTCTCGTGAGTCGGCCCATTGTGCCATTAGGAAAAGATATTGGGTATCTTCCAGGTAGCAAAGAAGAAAAGCTCTATCATTGGATGCAGCCTATTTACGATAACTTAGAATTTTTATGTGAATCAACAGGCTCAGCGAATTCTGCTGAAACGCAAAAATGGATTATGGAAAGTAAAAAAATTGAAATGGAAGCGGTAACCTATATTCGTGGGCGCACGCTTCCCAATATGTATATTATCATCGATGAAGCACAAAATCTAACACCGCATGAGGTAAAAACCATTATCTCTCGCGCAGGTCAAGGGACAAAAGTGGTTTTAACCGGAGATCCTACTCAAATAGACAATCCTTATTTAGATAAAGACTCTAACGCTTTGACGTATACGGTAGGTAGATTTAAGGAACACCCTATTTACGGTCATATTTTCTTGGATCGCACAGAGCGCTCTGAATTAGCTGCTTTAGCTACAGAGATGTTATAAACCATCATTGAGCGATTTAATTGAGGTGTGTTGGTTATATAGGAGCTGGACCAACTAGGAATGCTAATGGCAGCAGCAGAAGCTGCTCGGCATGGCCTTTCTTGTCGAATTATCGATAAAGGTGAATCTTAGCAGAGCGCTCTAGAGCTGTTGGTATTCAAGCTCGAACTATGGAAATCTTTGGACAGCTAAACATTGCAAAGGATTTTTTAACTCAGAGGATTCAAATACAAGCAGCCGATCTAATTAGTCATTTTCAATTCCTTGCGTAAATTCCATTAAGCACATTTAAAGTGTTCTAGACAGAACTTGATTTGAAAAAATCTTGTTTATATTGGAGAGTTTAACCTACTCCGTTTAAGGAGCAACCCCTTTTTTGTGTGCAATTATGGCATGTATATTATGCCAGATCTCAGGTCATATTTGCGGGCTATTCTTTTTATCTGCTCCTAAAAAATTGTCCTGTACAGAGGGTTATGAGCACAAAAGAACTAGGCAAAAAACACAGGGTTAATTATAAAACCATAAACAAATGGGTAAAATTATACTCATCTCTCAAAACAGTCTAGCCAAGCTTTTAAGTGAGCAAGAACGGGGATTTGTAAAATTCCCTCTTTTGTCACCTGTAGCTTTTGCCCCTGATCTTTTCTGTGCACTCTCAAACGACAGCTGGAAATTCCCTTGGGGAGCTGGCATATAACAGGTCTTGTATTGCTTGTTTGCATGAACATACGACGTAGTCTTTTCTTAGACCATTCTATATCTATCCGATCTAACTTTGTCGTTTGTAATTGAATCAATCTACCACAGTGTAGCTCTGGAGGAACACAAGGTAAAATGGAAAAGAGGTTCTCTTCTTCCACAAAAAAGAGCCTTCTTAGTAATTTAGCACTTTGTAAAAGAAGAGCTATTGCAGGTAAGGTATTCTCTTCTGCATCAAGGATGCCTTGATAATCACTATCGAATAAGCGAGGAACAAATACCCCTTCAAAAGCGGCTAAGAATACCTTTTTAAAGGAGCTAATGATTTGTAGTTTTTCTTTTTTTTCAATGGCAGTCTGGCATTTATGAATGAGAGAGAACATCCCTAGATTGTTATCTTCATGAGCAATAGGGGAAACCCATTGGGAAAGAGCTAGCCAAAAAGGAAACAGTTCTTGTAGGTTAAAACGCCTTTGCATCAATTCCCAATCTTGAGCTTTATGAATACCTAAGTGTAATCTTTCTTGCAGGCCTTGAGATTCTTTTAAGCAAAATGGCACAGGAATAGAGAATGTTTGTTTTGGTTTCAACTGCGATAATGTGGTTTTGTATTGCAGGTGCAAAGTAAAAGAGGTTTTTTCACAAAGCAGCAGTAGTTCTGAGGCCTTATAGAAAAGAGAATAACGTATATATCCATCTAAAGCCCTACCAAACACACAAATTGAACCGGTTTCTAAATTCAATTCCGCTGTAAATGATTGAATAGGTCCTCGAATAAAAAGACGTATTTCTATGGGCTCAATGCGACTTTCTAAATCGGTAAATCGCAATAGAGTGGGAAACAGCTCCACTTTAAAATGGCTATTAGGTAAAAGAAAAATACTTCCCATTTTATGAGAGAAAGGACGCATACGATGCGCAATAGTGATATTCATACAATCCTTCCCAAGAGACCCTCAGGGGTGTTTTCATATAGTTGCATCTCTACAAGATCATTAGATTTAAGACCTTTATCTTGACTAATTACGTGCAGAAAATTTTCTGTATGACCACTGGAGACATCTTCTGCTTTCTCTATTAATACAGGAAGAGTAGACCCAACATATTTTTCTCTTAAAAAATACGCATGTTCTTCTGCTAAGCGCAAAACCTGTTGTTTTCTTGTGTTAACAACTGCTGAATCTATCCGGTTAGGATAAAGAACTGCTCTTGTTCGCGGGCGTGGACTATAGGGAAACATATGTACTTTTGCAAAACGCACGTAATCCATCATAGCTAGTGTATCTTGAAAATCCAGTTCGCTTTCACCTGGGAAACCAACTATGACATCGGTTGTGAAGGTAAAATCAGGGTTTGCGTTGCGTAGTCTATCTATTGTTTCTAAAAAAACTTCTCTGGTGTACTTACGATTCATGCGTTTTAAAATGGTATTTGATCCTGATTGCAAAACAACATGCATAGAAGCACAGGTGTGCTTGGAGTGTAAAACAGCACCTGCTAAATCCTCATCTATCTCATCGGGATCAATCGAAGAGATGCGCAGTCTTTGTATTCCTTCTATTGCATCGACTTGCCTGACCAGATCTGCTAAACGAATTTGCTTAGATTCAAAATCGCCAATATTAATTCCTGTTAAAACAATTTCTTTATATCCATTAGCAATTAATCCTTTTACTTCTTGCAAAATCTCTGTTACATCTCGAGAACGAGAGCGACCCCGTACATAAGGAATAATACAATAGGTACAAAAAGAGTTACATCCATCTTGGACTTTAACAAAGGCTCTGGTATGGGCTTCGAATTGACAGATTTTAAATTCCGGCATTTCTTGTTCTGGGAATACATAAGAGAGGAGATTTTCCTTATCTTTATTGGGCACAACACAATCTATCTCATCCATGCCCTGCAAGGCCTCTTTTGCGCTTTCCAGAAGGCATCCCGTAACAACAATCTTTGCATCAGGGTATTTGCGATGTAAATGGCGAATTTGATAGCGACTGGAGCTATCTGCTGATTCTGTAACGGTGCAAGTATTTATAATACACAAGTCTACCCGCTCTGCTCCTTTAGCCTCTTTATAGCCTAAAGTGAGCAATTGATCTTGATAAGCCTGTGATTCGTATTGATTAGTACGACAGCCTAAAGTGACAACTTTAAATTTTTTTTTCTGGTTCATATTATGGATAAAAGTATACTAAAACAAGCCTAAAAATAGATAGAAATAAAGAAAAGATAGCAATCTTTTAAAAAAGATTAATATTTTGAAAAGCTATTCATAACGCCTTGTTCTTTCAAAGAAACAAAACGATCTCTACCTATAATCAAATGGTCATCAATCTCAATGCCCATGATCTGACCAGATTGCATAAGAACTTTCGTCAATTCAATATCAGCATGAGATGGAGTGGGATCTCCGCTGGGGTGATTATGAGCTAAAATCATACTATGAGCCTTATAACGCACAGCAGGATAAAACACCTCTCTTGGGTGGATCAAAACCTGAGATAGCGTTCCAACCGCTACCTGTTCTCTATGAATTAAAAACCCACGCACATCTCGCAGAATGACTAATAAAATTTCTTGAGAATAATGACCGATTTCTCCTTTTGCTAAAAGATAGGCCTCTTCCACAGATTGAATGGAGTATTTTTTTAAAGACTGAGGACGACGACATTTCAATGCGATACCAAAAACCGCTTTTAGCTGAATTGCTTTAGCAAGTCCTATTCCTTTGAGTTCCATAAGCTCAATTACAGAAGCATCTAAAAGATATTCAAGACTACCAAATCGCACAATAAGTTCTTCTGATAAACTCAAAACCGATTTGCCTCGCGTTCCACTGCTTAAAACAATAGCTATGAGCTCTGCCAAAGAAAGAGAATCAATTCCATCTCGTAATAAACGCTCCCTCGGCCTCTCTTCTGCTGGGATTGCTTTTAAAGTCATAGATTAACCTAGTAAAAACGGTTGCAGGCGATGTTCTAAGGAAGCTGGTATTTCTAATTTCATTACAACATCATTTTCTTCATACTCACATTCAAGAACTCTTCCTAAACGCATCAATTCGCTAACAAGTGCATAATGGCTTTGTGGGATTTTGACCCGCACTGTTTTGCGTAAAAGAGCAATTTCGCGCATCATGCTATCGAGTAAGAGTTCAAAGCCCTCTCCTGTTTGAGCACAAATAGGCACGGTTTTCTGATATAAAATCCGAAATTTGGCTAATGTAGAGGGATTGGGAAATAGATCGATTTTATTCAACACGGTAATAATCGGCTTGTCTTCAGCTCCTAGCTCTTTTAAAACAACTAGGGTCTCCTCCGCCTGAGAAAAAGCCATTGGATGACTCACATCGATCAGATGCAATAAAATATCGGTGTGAATTGCCTCTTCTAATGTACTGCGAAAGGCTGCAACGAGTGTATGTGGAATCTTGCGAATAAATCCAACGGTATCGATCAATAAAATTGCCTGTTTATTAGGCAAAACAAATTTACGAGTTGTGGTATCCAGGGTTGCAAATAACTTATCCTCTACTAAAACATCAGCTTGAGTTAGCGCTCTAAGAAGTGTGGATTTACCTACATTTGTATAACCCACTATGGCAAATGTCGGTATTTGTGTGCGCATTCTCAATCCCCGTTGGGTATGACGCTGCTTAGCTACTTGGTCGATTTCTTGCTTTAACGAATCGATTTGACGTCGCAAAATCCGTCTATCAATTTCCAGTTGCTTTTCTCCTTCACCTTTTAAATACGCTCCACCCCCTGCACTTTGACGAGAAAGATGGGTCCATAAACGCTTCAAGCGAGGCATCTGGTATCTTGCTTTTGCAAGCTCGATTTGTAAACGTGCTTCTCTGGTTTGCGCTCTTTGTGCAAACACCTCAATAATTAATTCTGTGCGATCAATTACAGCTTTTTTTAATTGCTTTTCTAAATTACGTTGTTGATGAGGACTAATTTCATCATCAAACACCACTACATCCGCATTTAAATCAATCACCATTTGGGCTAGCTCTTCTACCTTACCCTTGCTCAAATAAGTTGCGGCATCTACCTTACGCAACATGCAGGCAAATATAGCGGTAACTTGCCAACCATAGGTTTCACAAAGACGTTCTAATTCACTTAAATAATCAATGCAAAGAGCCTTTTGTTGGCTATGAGAATAAACCCCTATAAGAATCGCTCTATGTGAATTTTTTAACTCCAGTGATGCTGGGTCAATTGTCATGTAGATCCTTTTTAGGTATTGTAAAAAAAATAACCATGCCATCATAGGCAAGCTCAAATCCAAACGGAAGCTTTATTTTACCATGCTCGAAATCATGAGATAAATGGGTGAAATACGTTTTTTTAGTCCTTATAAATGTAGAGAATTCCATGGCTTCTTCTATTCCAAAGTGCACCTCTGTAGCCTCTTTTTTATGCACACTTATCGCAAGGGTTTCTACTCCAATTAGCATGTCTATTACTTGATTAGAGTAATACCTTATATCAGACACATAGGCAAAATTCCCTATGCGAAAACCCGTTACTTGTATTTCTGCATGCAGATAGGAAAAGAAAACCCATTGAATCCCTTGGAAAAAAATAGAGCCGAATTCTTGAGGAAGCACACAGAAATCGAGTTGAGCTGTTACACTTTTTTCATTGTTGGTAGGCTGGAATAAATAGGGATAGCGTTGCTTTAGTTCTTTAAAAGTTAGCTCGGATAACAAACAAGGCGTTTTAGATTTATGCAAAAAATAATACGCTCTTAAATCATCCAATCCAGCAATGTGGTCTGAATGTGCATGAGAGATCAATACACCATCTATTTTTTCAATCCCCAATCGTAAAGCTTGCATACGAAAATCAGGGCCTACATCAATCACAAAATTCTTATCCGTTACTTGTATCAAACCAGAAGGACGCATCCTTTGATCTAGCGGATTAAGGGAATGACATATCGCACAATGACAACCAATCACAGGAGTTCCCATAGATCCACCGGTCCCCATAAATGTAAATTGCGCTTGTATGCTCATAGTCGATCTATTTTAAGTAATACATTAGTTCTTGAAAAGAAAGAGTTGTTGTTCCCTATTATTGCCTGCGCCAATTTTTCTCCGAAATAAGCATGATATAATAAACCTCTAGATCCCATAGCTGTAATTACCCACACCTTATTAGAGACTTTTGTTGCAATGGGAAGATAGTGTCCTTGACGCATCACTCTTATAGCAGAAGAGCAGTCTATAGGTTTTAGCTGCCAAATATCTGGATAAAAACTAGCCGCCTTAGTAAAAAGCACTTTTTGCGTATTCAATAGATTCACTGTTTCTGTTAAATCATGGCGCTCATACGTCGCACCCACATGGTAGATCCCGCACTTATGAGATGTTGCTATATAGCCTTTGCCCACAAGACTTCTCTCTATTTGTAAATTAAGGGGAATTTCACAAGTGAGAACCTGTCCTTTGATAAAACTCAATTTTAATTGCACAAATTCTGAGAAATCACGAATAGAGGCTCCTGCTGCAACAACTATTTGATCAAAGGTTTTTAGCTGTTCTAACTCTGTAATTTTCTCTGCAATAAACTGGCCGCCTTTTTCTATAATAGCTAGTCGCATTCCTTGCAGGTAACGTTTACAAAATACCGTCTTTCCCGATTTGATCAAGAAATGATCATTGCCTAAATCTACGACATCTTTAAAAACCACGCAGTGATTTTTATAGGCCTTCCTTTGTTTTTCATTTTGAGCAATGCGAATAATACCTTCTCTATAGAGTTCTTTCTTTAAGCTTCTTTTTGCTACGTGTAGCAAATCTTCTGTCTTTTGCATAGCTTCGGTTGCAAAAAGCGATCTTTGCGCCTCTTCACCTACATAAGGGTGGAGTAAACCTGCTGCTACAAATGATGCTCCCCCTGAAAAAGGATCAAATACAACTACTTGATTCTTTAGATTCAGCAAATTCCAAGCTACTGCTAATCCAGAAAAACCAGCACCTATAATTGCAATCCGCATAACTATCTTTTTTGCATCATTAAAATATGCGATTCTGCAGCAAATTGAAAAAAGAATACCACACCCGGCGCCAAAAGAATAGAAACCGGTAGCATGATCAATACCAAATCTAAGGGGTTAGCTGATGAAAGGTAGAATGCATGGGTCATATTCAGCGAGATCATGAGCAGTCCTAAAATACACCCTACTGGAATGACTGAGATGATAAACAATACAAAATTAGTAAGTAAAGAATTACTTATTCTACTCAGCATGCATTTAATCCATTCTTTTGGCAAACAATCCCTTAAAGCTACAATTGGCGTTAAAAAGAAAAATAAGAACAAAAATAGAACAACTAAAAGAACCATACTCAAAAACAGTAAAAAAGGACCAAATGATAGAAAAACCCCTAAAGCCCAACCTACCTTAGGTAGTGCTTTAATCAAATAAAACAAACCAAGGACTGTCCATAGGATTAAATACCCTATTATTAAAGGCATTCCTAGGTAAGCAATTTCAACCATCACCCTTTTGGATAAAGAAAAGGTTTTTTGATAGTTCATTTTTTTCTCTTTAATCTCATCATGATAAAGACGGATTAACAAAACTCCAAGAGCTAGCCCTAATATACCCATAGAAAAAAATGGCAGGAAATTCCAATTGAGCATCAACCAATCTTGTGTTTGTAATCCTAATGACTTGCAAAGAAGCAGACCAAATCCACAACACCACAATATCACAAATACAAATAACAGCTTTTTTATCGAAAAGCTCAGTCGCAATGCTCGATTAAAAGAAAATTCTATATCATTCCAGTTCATAGGCAAAATGTAGTAAAATAAAGCTAATGATAGCACCAAAGCTTAAATGTTAACTAGTTCTAAAGGAGAAAAAATAAAAACTATAACCAATGGTTTCTTAAAAATGTACAAGTCTTTTCAAGTTTGAAGTGCACAGAAGAATTAAAAAAAGAATAGGCAGGCGATGAAAGAATCTCTATTGTGATTTTTAACAATCAAACAC
>NZ_JAAVTY010000004.1:0-33461 GCF_018642185.1 Candidatus Rhabdochlamydia sp. W815
ACGGACTATTAATGTTTGGACTACTGGGATATTGGATGAATTTCTTAAGTCGGCAAGTATCTTTAAAACAGTAAATTTAATTCAAGATAGGTTCATACGGATTAAAACTTAATAAGTTTTAACTAAAGTATTTTTTTAGTTCTTTCGCAATCTGTGGTTTTTTAATGGGCTTTTTTTTATTATGATTATCTTAAATCTTAAAGAGGCTTATGAAAACAATACAACTAGCTCTGATAGGGCGTCCAAATGTCGGAAAATCTGCCTTATTTAATGCAATTTGCAAAAAAAGAATTGCTATTGTAGACGAAGCAGAAGGGATAACGCGTGATCGTCTATATGCTGAAACTGATTTTTTTGGCCAGTCTTTTGAGGTGATCGATACAGGAGGAATTCATTCTGATCAGAGGATTTCTTTCCAGGAAGAAATCCGCCGTCAAGCGGAGATTGCTATTGAAGAGGCTGATGTATTGATCATGGTGGTGGATTTCACTGTAGGAATTACGCTTTTAGATGAATATGTAGCAAAAATTTTATTGCGCACTAAAAAAAAGGTTGTTTTAGCTGTTAATAAAGTAGATGACTTTTCTAAAGCGCAAGCAATCTATGAGTTTCATTCTCTAGGAATTAAAGACATTGTTGCGGTTTCTGCTATGCAAAAGTTTCAGATTGCAGAATTATTAGAGGTTGCATTTCTTGGGGTAAGTTTCCCTGATGAGGTGATTAAAGAGACAAAGGGAATCGGTACTGCAATTATTGGCCGCCCGAATGTAGGCAAATCTACCATTGTAAATTACTTGTTAAAAGAAGCAAGGTGTGTGGTTAGTCCTATTGCAGGCACCACTCGTGATTCTATCGATGTGGAGATTCAATTAGAAGATCAGCTGTTTACTTTAATCGATACAGCAGGTATTCGCAAAAAAAAATCAGAGAAAGAAGTCGTAGATAAGTTTGCAGCTTTGCGTACAGAAAGAGCAATGGATCGAGCAGATGTGTGCGTACTTGTAATCGATGCAGAAAAGGGGATTAGCACGCAAGAAAAACGGATTGCTAATGAAATCGCTGCTTTAGGTAAAGGTTGTATTTTAGTGTTTAATAAATGGGACCTTGTCAAAGGGTTCCGAATGGAACATTGTCAGAAAAGTTTTGCGCTCGATGTACCTTTTTTAACCCACTGTCCTTTATTATTTACCTCTGCAGAAACCGGAAGAAACATTGAAAAGATTTTCGATACAGTTGCTAAAGTGCACGAGCAACAATTGCGTCGTATTACAACAGGACAGTTAAATAAGTTTGTTGAACAAGTTGTGCAAAAATATCATCCCCCCATGATTGATGGAAAGCGCTTGCGTATTTATTATATGGCACAAATTGGCGTGCAGCCCCCTCGTTTTGTTCTATTTGTCAATAAACCCGAGTTGATGCTTGATTCTTATAAAAAATATTTAATCAATCAGTTTCGTTTACAGTATGGGTTTTTAGGCTCTCCTATTGAATTTATTCTAAGAGGGCGCAAAGAAAGAAAATTAGTTTCATCAAATCCTCAATTAGAAAAACAAACCATTGATTTAGAAGAAGACATAGATCCTTCTTATTTTGAATGAGGTACAGGGTTATATTTAATGAGCTTTTGATCTATCTCGATACAGCGGTAGACCCAAGGATCGCTATTTTCTCGTTGTAAACGATCGCAGCCTAAAAGGAAGCCAAGTACAAAGCCATGTTTTTGCATGGCCTGTTTCATATAGCTAGAAGAAGAAGGATAAAAGTGGCTTCTTGGTCCGTCTACTGGCGATAGAATATGCTGATGGAACCAAATGATCTTTTCTGCAAGATATATAGGTAAAGAGCAAGAAGTCGGTTCTGTTTTTTTTTGTTGTAGGAAAATGAGATCTGCATCTTTGCCCCATGGCTCAAAGTAACCTGGCAGTGCATACAAATAAAAAGGGAATAAAAGAAGCAGTAATCTAAAAAGCATATTTAAGCATCAATATAGGAAATAAACGTTGTTCTCTCATCAAATGGCAACCCAGGGTTTCATAGAGTCTTTCGTTATAGCATTTAGCTTCTAAACCTGCGCCATACACCCCTCCAAAATACCATCCGGCTTCAAAACTTGTAAAGATTACTCCAGCTGCAACGTTGCCATGGTCAAAACAATAGACAGATGCAGCGACAAATAACCCATTTAGTAAAAAAGCGGTTAAAGCGGATTGTTTTTGTCCTAAATACAAATAACCAGAACCTGGTAGTAGGGCATTTAGCAATTGTGCTTTACCAACAGACTTTTTATGCATTTGATACTCTTGCAAAAAATCGCTTAAATAAGGTCTTGGAGGGAGACTCTCTTCAATAAGACTTAAGGCGGGAAAGTCAGCAGTCAGGAAAGATTTAGATAAATATAGATCTATTGATTGATCAGGGAAGTACTGATTAAATAACTGCAGAATATGATTAGCTTGGGTTAATTGATTGGTTTGGATATAGCAATCATAGAGAACCACTAAGAGATCTTGTAAAGGTGCAAATTCTGTAGAGACAAGTCTAAGAGCGCTGTTTTGAAAAACAGCAAGGGCTTGATCGTATTTCTGACCCATATAGTAGCAAATAAGGATCCCGTATTGTATTTGCAAAAGACGAGGACTGTCAGAACAAGAAAGTAAGATCTCCGCTCTTTTAAAAGCCGTGATAGCTTGATAGAGATCGCATTCTTTAGCAAAACCTAAAGCAATCCGCATCTCTTTGCCCCAGTCGGCTGACTCTTCATCGTGAGATAGAGCTTCAAATGCAGAAGGCAGTGCTCTTATATAGCGATCATGCACAAAATATTGCAGTACAGGTTCTATCTCATCAGAGACTCTTTTATAACAACTACATAAGCTGGATAAAAAGAGAATGTATAAACAAAGTTTATTCATTCTCAGGAAGTTTAACCAAATCGAGCCCTTGATCAAATTCTTCTTTGAGGACCGGTAAAGAAGCATCATCTTTGTAGAGCCATTCTTGATGTTCGGTAACTTTTTTATATTCATCATAGGAGTTAATAATTTGAGGTCTAACAAAAATAATTACATTAGATTTTGCCAGATTACGGTCATTTTCGCTAAATAAAACACCAATTACAGGTAAACCTCCTAAACAGGGAAGACCTGTTTTGAGGCGAGTCTTAGCATTCTGAATCATTCCGCTTAAAATCACAAAGTGATTATTAGGAACGTGCACCCTAGTATCCATATGTGTATGCGAGGTTTGAATGCCTGTTAATTGTGCATTGCTTACACTACCAACAGTATTTACTAATTCTGTAATGTCATGCACGATATCTAAGGTAACCATATCGTTATCGCCTAGTATAGGGGTAATCGTTAGATTGACTCCTATATCTCGATATTCCACATTTGAAGTGGTAACTGTGTTAGTGGAGTTATTTGTTACAATGGCTCCGGTAAAAGGGATATTTTGTCCGACAAAGATATTGGATTGGCGATTGTCTTGGGTAATAATCTTAGGATTCATCACGATTGTCGTATCCACATCTGTTTGTAGTGCATTAACCAAACTACCCAAAGAAATAAAGGATTTCCCCTTATGCATAATAATATCGCCAATGACTCCTAAATCAAAGCCATTAGTAAAAGGTACCATTCCTCCTTTTGGGGTAGTCTTCGCATTGATTGATTTAAGAGTTGGAGAAAAATCCTGTGGAGCTTGACTTTGTACTAAAGGTGCTCCTCCAGGGAAGTTTCCAAAACCAACTGTTGCTTTATTTAAATACTGCATTTGGCTGCCCCATTGCAAACCAAAGTTTTGGGCATTGTTTAAACGTGTTTCAATGACGAGCACTTCGATGAAAACTTGTTTAAGAGGAGTATCTAAATTTTGGATGAGTTCTTTGAGCTTAATCAAAATACCCTCTTGTCCTGTGCTAAGAAGGGAATTGGTCACTTTAATCCATTGCAAAGAGCTCACAGCATCAGCTAGTGCGGAAGATTCTCCAGAAGATTTAGCTAAACTAGCCACTACTTGCTTTAAGGCAATTTGAATATCATCTCCACCATGAAACTGTAATTTGTAGACCAAAAAGCTTGTATTATCAATCGATTCAATCGCTGGATTTGCAGTAGATTGGCCGGGGATATCAAATTTTTGGAGCAATCCTTCTATTCTTTGAATAGCTACAGGTTCTCCGGAAATCAAGAGAATAGAGGTTTTAGGGATCCATTTTAAATTGTTAATAGCATCGAATAAAGAGGTATCTGAAACGCCTGCGCTGATTAAATTATTCATAAATTCTTGCAGAATTTCAATCAGATCATCGCCATTCACAAATTTGGGGGTATAAGTAGTGAACGTACTTGCTTTACGCTCGTTGGGGATTTTTGGAGGTTTGCCCCCTTTAGATAAATCAAAATTTTGCGCTAATTGTTGTACACGCTCAAGAGTTTGCTCTGTTCCCGTAAATAAGAGAGAGTTGGTCTCTTTAATCCAGCGCACTTTTTCTAAGGTCTCTGCAAGACTTTTATCGGGCAGTGTGGATTTTTCCAATTGGGCTGCAAAATTTTTAAGGGAAGCAATTAACTGCGTAGCAGTGGTGTTTTGAATATTATAGACAAAAAAGGTAATACTGCCTACGTGTTGGATTGACCCAGAAGCATTGGCAACATCTATGCTATCGAGTAGAGATTGTACTTTAACAAGGGTTTCTTGGTCTGCTGCAAATACAAAAGATTTAGTAGCTGCAACATAACGCACAGAGGATAGGGTGTTTAGTAATTTAGGATCGTTTAATCCTGATTCTTTTAGATCGAAAGCCAGATCGACAAGTGCAGCTTGGATCTCTTCTGCAGGGACGTATTTGGGTTTGTAAATAGAAAAAGAGGAAGCCCCTGCGGGGTATCCTTCGTTGTTATCCAAAGAGACTAAAAGTGTTTGAATTTTTTCTAAAGAGTCAGGGTCTCCCGTGAATACTAAAGACTTTGTGCTCTCAACCCATTGCATAGTTGCTACAGCAGCTAAGAAGGATTTATCGATTAAGCCGCCTGTTTTCAGAGCATGACTCATGTCTTTTAACGCTTTTTCTAAATCTTCGGATTGGCGATATACCGGTTTGTATACAAAATAATTGGACTTAGGAGGTGTTTTTTTATTAGGATGAGCTTCATGAGGTGCAATATCAAAAGTGGGTAAAATGGTTTCTATCTGTCTCAAAGCAGGCCTTGTTCCTGTAAATACTAAAGAATTGGTTTCCTTGATCCACTTCATGCTTTTAATCACATCAACAAGATCTGAATCGGGATGAGGAGAAGCTTGGAGGTGTTCTAGCATTTGGTGCAGAGAATTTGCTATTTGAGACTCTTCAGCATGTTCAATTTTATAGATGAAAAAAGAGCTATTTCCCGTTTTTGAAAGAACAGGGGTATCTAATTTTGACAAAATATCTTGTAGTTTAGCGATGCTTTGATCATCAATCACAAATAATAAAGAATTAGAATCACGCAAAACCTGAACACCAAAAATAGCAGAAGCTAATGCAGAGTTTCCTGTTTGTTTAAGCTCAGAACTTACTTGCTCTAATTCTTTTTTTAGTTCACTAATCGTGCGATTTTTGACTTTATAGAGAAATACTTTTCTTAAACCAGGTTTGGCAAAAAGACCTGCTTCTGAAGTGACATCTAAATCCTCCATGATCTCCATGGCTTTTTCAATTAAATAGGGAGTTGAAACGATATAAATCATATGTGATTCTAATTGAGGAACGAAAACGATCGGGTTTGATTCAACAAAAGGAGCGATAATTTGTTGAGTTAAAAGAATTAACTGATCCAAAGACAATTTTCTTGCATTGTAGGAATCAATTTCTAAAGGACTATGCGGCGCATCTAAACTGCTTAAAAGGGTACTGATTTGCTCTATGTTTGCAGCAATGTCGGTTACGATTAACTGCTTTGTCTCTAAAGACATTTCAATTAAAGCTGCATCGGATACCATTGGTCTAAGAATACTTGCAACCGTATTGATATTTGCATTTTTAATCCGAAATACACGTGTTACTAAAGCCGCAGGTTCTATTTTAGCGGCAGGTTGATCTTGGGAAATGATCGGTGGGATTTGATGGACTCTTTTACTAGAAGTAATCAGGATATTTTTATCCTGTTCCACTAAATTTAAGTCATGCACGCGTAGCACCTGTATTAAAACAGTCATCACATTTTTAGCAGATACAGGCTCTTCAGAAACAACAGTAACAGTAAATTGCAATTCTGATTCTTCAAAAACAAAATTTAAATTTGTAATTTTACTTGCAAAGCGAATTAACTCGATAATAGACACGTTATTAAAATTAATAGTATATGTATCCTTATCTGAGTAGATAAGCGCCTTAGAATTTTCTAATTTGTACGCAATAGGATCTGCGGTAGCAGTATCTAAAGTATAGGCAATAGTAGAAAATGCTAGTGCACACAAAGTGATTTTGTAAAAACAGTGAGATCGAAATTCTTTCATAGATTAAGGAGACTCCGGTTATGACCCTTTTACAAGGAGCTATACAAAAGATAAAATAGCTTGTAACGAATCCTAAAATACTGTTTGGTTTATTGTAAACGGCTGTTTAAGCAATAAGCCTTAATAAACTAGGAATTACTTATGATTTTTTGCAAAATGCGCTATGATCACGATGAAAACGGCAAAGAAATTTTATTAAAAGAAGATACATTTCAGGTAATGATGGAATGGGAAAAACCTTATATGCAAACCTGCATCGATGAATTACAACCTTTTGGTGATGTCTTAGAAATAGGTTTTGGACTGGGATACTCCGCTACTCACATTCAATCCTATAAACCTAAATCTCATACGATCATTGAATATCATCCCTTAATCGCGCAAAAAGCGCGCGATTTCGCAAAAAAATACCCCCATGTCACAATTATCGAAGATACTTGGCAAAATGCTCTTAAAGATTTAGGGGTATTCGATTGTATTTTTTTTGACGATTACCCTTTAGAGAGCCAGCAGTATTTAGAAAACATAGAAAAAGAAAGTCAAGAGTCCTCCCACATTGTAAAACAAGCAGAATTGCTCATTAAAGAAATTAATCAGCAATTCCCCAATTTATCTACACAAAAGTACTCCGACCAAGATTTAGATGATTTTGTAAAAACAGTTGCATCAGAGCCAGAAGATCAACTGGTTATTTTTCTACAACAACTCTATAACAATAAACAAATCACTAAGCAACAATTTGAGAGACTCACAAAAAACCACAACATACATTTGAACGAGCCTTCTGAAAAACAACCCTTTAGCTTTCAAGGGCCCTCCGATCGTTTATTTTCTTTTCTTCAGCCCTGTTTGTCTTCTCATATGCGCAATGGGTCCCGGTTCTCCTGTTTTTTAAGCGATCCTAATTCAAAGCTGATAGATCCTCGCTTTTCTGAAATCATTGCTCATCCCTATCTTGATTACCAAGAAAAACAGATATCGATCAAAGTGCCTGATAACTGCAAATATTATAAAGGGGATAAGGCTCTTGTTATAGTCATTATTAAGAGGCTTTAGATTCTTGGAGTCCTTCTTTTTTTATTTGCTCAAGGACCTGTTCTTTACAAGACTGTAAAAGATTGTCATAGTTTTCTCTTGTTTGGCTCAATTCCTCTTGTAATTGTTGTATTTTCTCAGACTTACTGTTTATAATCATTTGTTTTTCAGTTGGGTATGTCTTATCAAATTCAATATCCATTTCTTCCATTATATTCTCTATTATAAGATTTTTTTGAATTTTATCAGCTAAATGTTGAGGATATTTCTTCAAGATATTAGCTAAAGAAAGAGGAATATCTGCTATAAAAAACAAGGCAAGACCAAAATGTCTTGATGCTTGTTTAGCAACTTTGTGGTGTATTGGGATTATATCAAATGCAGCAGATGGAATGGAATAAATAGCCATTGCAGTACTAAAGATTAATTTAATAGATCCCAAACCTGCATGTATAAGCAAGTCCTGCACTCTTCCCACAATTTTTGCAAACACAAAAGCTGTGCGTACAACCAGATTTGAATGGTTTGAGAGTTGTTGTTGGAAATAGTTTCCAGCATTAATATAGTTATCACAAGATAAGGGCTTGCATTTATTTATAAAGCTCATACTAACCTCGCAGATTGTCCTAGATAGATCAAGTTCTGTTTATGACAGAAAAATAAATTCAATTTATAGTAAAGAAAAACTAAAAAAATTATTAAATCTTTTTCATTAAAAAGCCCTAGCTTTAACTACAAAAGCTTCTTCTTTTTCTATTGAAAACTATCAAATAAATGGTTTTCATGTGGTAGTTTGGTCTCAAGAAGATTTATATACTCTTGAGAGAGTTTCTTATTCTTATTTTTTAATTGCTTGTTTTCTTGTTTTAATTGTATATTTTGTCGTTCATTTAAGATCCCGACATCTGTATTTTTATCATCTATAATTTGATCGTACGTAAGTATACTAGGAGATACTTTAAGTTTTTCTTGGATTCTCTCACAAAAAAGTTTAGGATATATCTTCAAAATATTGGCCAAAGAGAGGGGAATATCTGCCACAAAAAACAAAACAAAACCAAAATGTCGCCATGCTTGTCTAGCAATTTTGTGGTGTATTGGGATTGAATCAAATGCAGCAGCTGGAATGGAATAAATAGCCATTGCAGTACTAGCGATTAATTTAATAGATCCCAAACCTGCATGTATAAGCACGTCCCGCCCTCTTCCCACAATTTTTGCAAACACAAAAGCTGTACGTACAACCAGATTTGAATGGTTTGAGAGCTGTTTTTGGAAATAGTTCCCAGCATTAATGTAGTTATCACAAGATAAGGGATTGTAGCCACCTATAAATTTCATTAATGACCTCGTAGTATCTTATTAATTAAAAGTATGATTATCTTATTAGACGTATTGACGTTTTCTCGAAATCTTTAACTTTTTGCTGTAGATGAGGGTTCCTACATTCCCACCGCCCTAGAGCACTTTTTTGGAATTAGCCCATAGATTTGAATTGCCGTTTCTCCAAACAAGCACCTGATGGCAGACGATTGTCAATCCTTTCAGCAATTTTTAAGTCCTGACAAATGGCAGCCACTAAGCCATGATGATCCATTACTGTCGTTTGAATTTCTCCTTCTGAAACCTCTACCATACCGCACCTCTTTGTTCAAAAAAGACATAATAGCACAAAAAAGCTTAGCTAATTCCAAAAAAGTGCCCTAGGGGGTAGGAATGTAGGAGGGTTCATTTTAAGCTGTCCTTATCTTTTTTCTTATGCAAGACAGAGTTCATCTTAGCTTTATTGAATTTGGTTACTATTTCAGGTGTTATTTCTTGAGTAAGTCGCTCGGCATGACGAGTCGCTATGTTTTTAGCCTTTTTTTTCTTACCATTTTTTAGGCACTCTACATATTTCCGAACATATGGTATAAAATAAAATTCTGGGTTTATTCCTTTTTTTATTACTTGAGAAATCTTATGAAGGTAATCATTAAAAAGAATATCTTTTATTTCTTTAGTTTCTTCTTCTGAGAATTCAGGCGAAAAAGTACAAACTTTATAAAATATTTCGATGTTTTTTTCGGCAAAGACTAGTGCTTGTTCTTCAGCAGTTTCAGGTGTATTTTCTAAGCAGCGTTGATATTCTGAAAAAAAAAGCTTAGTAAAATATTTAGCATGTAGATCTGCTTGTTCTTCAGCTTTTTTCTTTGATTGTATTTTTGACTGTCTTGCGAATTTTTTGGAGTAGGCATTAACATAAGTTTTAGCATAAAGCAATGCTTGTTCTTTAGCTTCTTTTTCTGAACGGTCTTTTGAAAAAATTGGATACATGATAGAATATATTCTAATACAGCCTTTAGCATATGCTATTGCCTTTTGCTGTATTTTTTTTTGGCTTTCATTGTTTTTTACGTATTCTGCATATAACATACCGAATAACTTAGGATGGTTTTCGGAAGAGATTTTTGCCATTTCTTCAGCGACTTTTGGAGGGTGTTTAACGGAGTATTTTGCTTTTTCTGTAGAGAGGATATCTTGAAATTCTTCTTTGTTAACAACCTCTTTTTTGAGTGTAAGTAGACGCTTAGAGAGAAGGTTTTCTATCTTTTCCATTTTATCTTTAGGATATCTATTTATAATGTTTGTAAGAGAAATAAACATATCTGCAAAGTAGTGCCCAGCAAAGACTAAATGAACAAAGCCTTCTTTGCCTATGTCATAGTTTGGAGTAGATCCAAACCATCTTGCTGGAATAGAATAAGGGATCTTTGTGGCGCAGAGGGCTAATTTTCCTAACCCTATAATTATATGAATAGCAATATCATAAATACGAGCAATATCTTTTATAACAATACCCACGACAAGACGAGATAATATATTAGGAGAAGAGCTCTTTGAGCAAAAGTTTTGAAAATGATTTCCCAGGTTTCGATTAGAGTCAACAGGATTAGATACGCTCATAAAAATTCCCCTCTGTTTAAATAGTCTTTTGCCTGTACAAGATATAAGATTCAATGCCAGAGCTTTATTATTTTAAGCTAAACAAGAAAAAAATGCGTTTAATATTAAAACTCTTTTTTAATTAGTATTTTTATGTTTATATAATAAATGTGCTTTATAATAATAACATTATTACTAACATGTATTTATTGTAAAACATAATGTATGATTTTTATTAAATAATAATAGACCTCTTTCAAAACCCATTAACATAGCTCCAGATTATAAATGCCCGCAATTAGATTGAACCGAAGACCAAACCTTTTTCGTCTATTTCTATAACGATCAGCTAAAATTTTGAATCGCTTAAGCAGACCAATAGCATTTTCATTAATTACACGTTCTTTGGAAAGGAATTGATTATTTTTTTGTCNNNNAAAAGAACGCTTTACAATCCATCTTCTAGAAATGACTGTAAAAGTATGAAGTGCATTTCTTTTTGCTATTTCTACTATATATTCTAATATTTCCTGTACATTCTTTGCAAATCTTTCTCCAGAATATCCTCACTTTTGAAAAGATTTTAAACAGGCTCTTAGGCATTTGGGTTTTAGCATGAAGCTTTTTAAGTCCTAGATACCCTCCATCTGTTAGAAGGTTTATTTCGGAATGAAACTTGATTTTAGAATCCTTAAATATCCTAAAATCATGTCTTCTACCTTTGGAAAAAAAGGTACAAATAATCTTTTTTGTGTCCTTGCTCATTACAAGCTGCGTCTTTAAGGTGTGCCTTTTCTTCTTCCCTGAGTAAAAATGTTTTTGTTTTTTTAGGGCGCTCTATGGGTGTTTCTGTGGCATCTATTAAAATAACATCATATTCCATATCGCTTTTTAATAGCTCTTTACGTCCAAGCAGTGCAAATAGGGGATGTTTTATCAGGGTGTATTCTACCCATTTTATTGTTTTATAAGCTGTACTTTCACTGATATTATAGCTCTGGCTTATGTGAAAATAGGTTCTATACTCTCTTAGATACTCTAAGGTCATCAGTAACATGTCTTCTATTTTTAATTTATTGACGCGGCCTCCTCGGGCTTTTTTCTCTTTGTGACTTATCTCCAAAATCAAGCTCATTTGATCAAATGTCCTACGTTTTACTCCGGTTAATCTTCGGAATTTCTCGTTGTCTAAACTTTTTGCTTTTTCAAATTTCATCATGCCCTTACGTATTTTTAAGGGCATTATTTTATACAAGGGCTTTTTTATTTCCTAGTTTTGAAAGAGCTCTAATATCGAACGTATTTTCACACAGGTTGTAGTTACGATCTGAGTGAAAGTGCATGTTATTGAGCCTGCAGATGGGTAGAAGACACATGGATTAAAAGCAGGAAGTTTTCACTGCCTGGGAAAAAAGCTCTTCTTAAGAGTGACATGGAATACGAAGTAATTCTTATAGATGCATCAGAAACACCTATAGAGCGTCCCCAAAAAAAGTCAAAGATAAAAAATCGCAATAATAGACAGAAGCATTTTTACTCCGGAAAAAAGAAAAAGCATACGATCAAAAGTCAAATAGTCGTAGATAAGAAAACGAAATAGAAATCGACGGAAACGCTTTTGCCTAAGATTTAATCTTATAGCAGGAATCTATAATTGGGAGCTTTAAAATTCAGGTTATGCAAGAGGTCTAATCTATCCAATAGAACGGATCTGTCCTTCCCAATTTCGAACAAAATCTAATAGAGTAGCTTTATCAGAACGGTCTAGTAACAATTGAAATGCCTCTTTATAACTACTTAAATGTGCTAATTTTGCCAGAAGTTGAAGATGCGCTTTATCACTCCCAGCAAATAAGAAAAATAGCGTGTGTACTGGCTTAGAATCTAAAGCTCCATATTCCAGAGGTGATTCAGGATACACAATAAACACCATGTCAAATGATCCTTTCGCCATTGCTTCTCTTGTATGGGGAACCGCAAGACCATTTCCTAAAGCTGTTGGGCTTAAGTCTTCACGATCGATTAAAAGCTCTGTTAATATATCTGCATCCACATTGAGTTTAGGAGCTACAATTTTAGTTACAGCAGAAATGATCTCTTCTTTCTTATTTCCTTTGATATTAGTTAAGACGTCTCCTTGGTGAAGAGCGCGATATAGACAAAACTGCACCATTCCACCACTCACTGGATTCTCTATTTGCGCTTGCTGCTTTTGGTCGGTTAGAGGGTAGATTTGTTGATCGCAAGAAGCTGTTTCTTGAAGCTTTTTCAAATCAAATTTTAGCATCCAGTTTTCTATTTCGATTAAGCCAAACCGGTGCTCTCCATTAATACAATAAGAAGGAATTTTATTATGAAGCAATAATCTATGAATCGCGGCTTCTGAAATATTGAACAACTTAGCAACGTCTTTAATTGTAAGATCCATGGTTTTTCCTCTTAGTTTAACATCCGTTAAACATTTCGATTACTTCTTTAGCACAATGGCATTTAAGCAGTTTTTTGCGCCTTTCTTTATTTTTAACCGCCATTGTCAAATGAGACAAAATGCGCAAGTATTCTGTTTGTCGATTATCGGGACCTCCAATCATAAAAATGAGTTGGACTGCTATACCATCAAGAGCGTCCCATTCTAAGCCGTGCTGTACCTGAATTCCTACTGCGATAAAGAAATCCTTATAGCTATGTAGCTTCGCATGAGGAACTGCAACCCCAAGCCCAATTGCAGTAGGAACAATCTTTTCTCTTTCTAAAATTGCCTGATAAAATCGTTTAGAATCTTGAAGCTTTTTTTTCTCTTCTAGTAGACTCACTAAGCGATTTAAAGCATCATCACGATTGTTAGCTTGCATAAATAAAACGAGATCTTCATTTAAATAATCAGAAATTGCCAACGTACTATCCCGTTTAAAAAAATTCCTTAAATCACTAAAACCTAATGAGATTTGATGATTAATGCGTGCCAGTATGGCCAAACCCACCCTCTCCTCTTTTAGTTATGGCTAAATCATTTTTCCTGGTAAATACAGATTGTATAACAGGTGCAAAAACCATTTGCGCAATACGCATACCAGGAGTAATTATAAAATCTGACTTGCCATGATTTATTAAAATAATCTTAATTTCTCCTCGATAATCAGAGTCGATGGTACCAGGAGAATTTAGTACTGTAATTTGTTGTTTTAACGCAAGTCCGCTTCGAGGGCGAACTTGCGCTTCATAACCATTTGGAATTTCCAAATAGATCCCTGTGGGAATAAGAAGAGAAGCTCCGGGCTTCAATACCTTTTCTTCCGTTATATGCGCTTTTACATCTGCTCCTGCTGCTTGCTGAGAAGCATACTCTGGAATACACTCTTCTTTTTCTAAATCAATTCCTACTTCCAATCTCTCAGACATCTATTTTCCTTTAAATTTAACGTTTTAGTCCTTGTCCTGCAATAGTACTTAGTTCTAACAGATCTTGTAGTTTTTGAGGGATTTTTTTCAAAGGTTTTTCTAATAAAGAGGTTTTTGTTTTTTTTTGATGTGTTAAAAACATTAAGAGGTCGCTTAAAGTTTGTTTTAACCGATGACGGGACACAATACAGTCAATCATTCCTCTTTCCAAAAGAAACTCTGAGCATTGTGCGTTTGAAGGAAGCTTTTTTCTCATGGTTTGTTCTACTACTCGAGGGCCTGCAAAACCGATTAAAGCATCTGGTTCTGCAATAATAATATCTCCCAAAGAAGCAAAGGAAGCTGTAACGCCGCCTAATGTAGGGTTTGTCATTACAGAAATAAAAGGCAGTCCTTCTTCGTGCAGTTTTGCTAAAGCAGCAGATGTTTTTGCCATTTGCATCAAAGAGAGCGCCGATTCTTGCATTCTGGCTCCTCCAGAAGCAGAGACAATAACTATCGGCAGTTCGTGATTTAAGGCATATTCAATCAGTAGGGCAAGTCTCTCCCCCACTACCGATCCCATAGACCCCACCATAAACGTAAAATCAAGCACTCCTAAAGCAATCTGTGTTTCGCATATCGTAGCTTTCCCTACAATCACCGCCTCATCACGACAAGAGGTTTTGGTCGCTTTCAAGATTCTATTTACATAAGACTCTGCATCTGTAAAATCCAAAGGATCCATTGGCTTTAGATCTGTAAAAAGCTCTTCAAAACTATCCTGATCCGATAAAAGTTTAACCCTTTGAGAACCTGACAAACGATAATGGTAATTGCATTTCGGACAACAAGAGAGATTTTCTTGTAATTCATTTGCATGGATGATCTCATGACAGTGCGTGCATTTAATCCATCCACTATAACCATCTTTTTTAATTGTTTGAACTTTAATCTTTGGCTTATTCTTTGAAAAAAGACCCATAAATAAAACCAGTTAATTTGTAAGTAAAAAGTAATTATATATTTAAAGCTATTCTTTAAGCAACAACTAAAATGAAAAAATCTCTATTTAAATTTATTTTTTTGCAGAGAGAAAGCGTTCTTCCACATTTTTCCAATTGACCACTTTAAAAATATTTTTTATATAATCAGCTCTAACATTCTTATAGTCTAGGTAGTAGGCATGCTCCCAAACATCAATCCCTAGCAATGGTACATACTTTTTTATACAAAGAGGATCTTGATTAGCGCATGTAGTCATTACGATTTTTTTTTCTACCCGATTATAGCCCAACCAACCCCAACCAGAACCCTGAATAGCAATCGTTATAGAGCTAAGTTGCTCTATTAGATGCTCTAACGAACCAAATTGCTCTATAATAGCCTTTAAAAAATCCCCCTTGGGTTTTTCCCCTCCTCCTTTATCTATAGGAGCTAAGTTGGTCCAAAAAATACTATGGTTGAGATGACCGCCGCCATTAAATTTAATAGCCTGCTGCAATTCAATCGTTGTAGATAAATCCCTCTTTTTTTCCGCTTCCGCATATTTTTCTAAAGCAGCATTTAAATTGGCTACATATCCAGCGTGGTGCTTAGAATAATGCAATTTCATAATCTCTGCAGAGATGACCGGTTCTAAAGCAGAAAAATCATAAGAGAGATCGGGTAATGTGTAAGGGGCAGACATGAAAATAAACTCCGCTATTTTTAAGATAAATGATGTGATTCTAAATATAAACCGCTTACTAATATTTTGCAAAAGTCTACGGATAAAACAGGGCATTTTTTTAGTAAAAACCAATTACATTCACCTTAATCTCTTATTTTTTATCTAGAAATATTCTTTCTTTAGATTGACAAATTTTCTCAAAAAAAATTAAAAACTTTCTAAAATCTACATACAACCCAAGAGATTTCTTATGCTAAAATCCTATTTATTCACTTCGGAATCTGTTTCTGAAGGACATCCTGACAAAGTAGCAGATCAGATTTCCGATACGATCTTAGATATTGGTTTGGCTCAAGATCCTAAAGCAAGGGTGGCTTGTGAAACTTTAGTGAAAACATCTATGGTTGTTGTTGCAGGAGAAATCAGCGCGCAGGCGCAAATAAATTGGGAAAGAGCTATTCGAGATTTACTCCTAAACATAGGCTATGACAACATAAGCTCAGGTCTTGATGCAAATTCTTGCTCTATTATCAATGCTATTAGCCAACAGTCTAGTGATATTGCTATCGGCATAGATCGAATAGAAGATGATCAGGGCGCTGGAGATCAAGGTCTGATGTTTGGTTATGCTACTAATGAAACAGATGTGCTGATGCCAGCACCGATTACCTATGCTCACCGCTTAATGCAGCGTCAAGCCTTTTTGCGTAAATCGGGTAAATTATCTTGGCTACAACCAGATGCAAAAAGTCAGGTCACTTTTTGTTATATCGATAAAAAACCAGCTTATGTAGATACCATTGTTTTATCTACACAACACAAAGAAGAAATTAGTTATTCCGATTTAAAAGAAGCTGTCATCGAAGAGATGATTAAGCCAGTAATCCCAGCTAAATGGATTACAAAAGATACACGTTATCTCATTAATCCTACAGGCCGTTTTGTAATCGGTGGTCCTCAAGCCGACTGCGGTTTAACAGGTCGTAAAATTATTGTAGATTCCTACGGTGGTGCAGCGCGTCATGGAGGAGGAGCTTTTTCTGGTAAAGATCCTTCCAAGGTAGATCGCTGCGCTGCTTATATGGGAAGATATGTAGCTAAAAATATTGTAGCTGCGGGATTTGCCGACCGTTGTGAAATTCAAATCTCTTACGCTATTGGCGTAGCGAAACCAACTTCTGTTTTTGTAGAGACATTTGGCACTAATCACATCGATGAGAAAAGAATTATGCAACTTATTCTACAACATTTTGATTTAAGGCCCCATGCTATTATCCAACAGCTTAATTTATTGCAGCCAATCTATGCAAAAACCGCAGCATATGGACATTTTGGAAGAGATGATATCATTTTCCCCTGGGAAAATACCGATAAAACAGAGGAGTTACTAGCTAGCTTTAAACCTAAACCTTTGGAAATAGCAACGCCTTAAATTATCTCAGATAATGCCTTTTGCGTAATAGGTCCCATGGTTATAAGCTTTTTATCTAAGGGAATAGCAGAAAAAATCTCTAAAAAAGCTTTGATAGTCGAAGGGCTTGTAAAAATAATTTCATCTATATCTTCTAGATCAGGAATAGGCTGATTTTTTTGAACAACTGTATCGTAAATAAAACAATCTTGAAATGAGATATTTGATTTTTGAAAAAAATCCATGATTACATTTCTAGAAAGACTGGAACGAGGGAAAAAAAAATGGGTTTTTTCTAAAGACTGTGTACGCAAAAAAGCAACTATTCCCTCTTGCGTCTCTTTTTCTGCAACAAAAGAGCAATGGGCATATTTTTTTACATAACTAGCAGTAACTTGGCCAATGGCAATGATGGTAATCGGCTCTAAAAGATTTTTAGATATGCCAAGGTCGTTTAACTGCTGAAAAAAAACCTGAACCGTATTTTTACTAGTAAATAGAAGATGTGTATAGTTTGATAACTTGCTATAAGCTGCCTTAACATAGGAGTCCATTCTGGGCACAATTTGAATCACGGGGTAGTGAATGATTTGGGCCCCCTTTGCTTTATAATACGAAGGATCTGTTCCCAGATAGAGAACTTTCTTCACAAATAACTATTGATGAGATCTAGTTCTTGGAAAGTATTTATTGCAGAAAAAACCTGCAACATCTCTTGATCGTCTTGTCTAGCAACAACGGCTAATTTACCTTGCAACGCAGCTACTTCTGTTGATAAAAAAAACCGATTTAAATGTGTTAAATGTAAGCGAATCAATGCAGCTTCAGCCATAACCAGCCCCTCAATTTCTCCTCGGTAAAGATAAGCCAAACGAGCTTCAATGACTCCGCGAATATCTACACAAATCAAATCATCTCTTAAATTTTTAATAGCTTTTTCACGACGCAGAGTAGAGGTAGCAATACGCGCTTTTTTTGGCAGGGTATCTATGGTTTGGTGGGGAGGTAAAACCAAAACATCTCTTGCATCTACTCCTTTCGTGATAGCAACTATTTTTAATCCTTGTTCTAAAGGGTCTGGTAAATCTTTAGCTGAGTGAATTCCTACTCTACAAATCCCGGATAACACTAACTGATCTACTTCTTTAGTAAAAAAATCGATTTTACTTAAAAATCTCAAAGAAAGATCTAATCTGTCATCTCCTGTTGTCCGAATCCAAGTAGGCACAAAAACACGATTTGGATGAATCATTTGCAGCTCTTGGCGCACTTCTTTTACTTGGGCGCGCGATAGACGAGAGTTTCGCGCTGCTACAAAGATTTGATTACATAAGTGCATGAATAGCATCCTCCACCACTTCTACTTCAATGAGACGAATTTTATGTAACAGATCAGAAGAAATACCTTTTACATTGCGTTTAGGAATAATACATTGCTTAAATCCCATATGAATGACCTCTCGAATTCTATTTTCAATCCGAGAAACACTACGAACTTCACCTCCTAGTCCCACTTCACCAACAATGGCTGTGGAAGGATCTATACAACTATTACAAAAAGAAGAGGCAATAGCTAGAATAACCCCTAAATCAATAGCTGGCTCAAAAATCTTCAACCCTCCTGCAATACATACAAATATATCACAATTATAGAGTCGGTAATCCATTTTCTTCTCTAATACTGCGAGTAGCAGGCTTAATCGATTAGGATCTAATCCTGTTGATTTGCGCGTTGAGGTAGAAAAAGAAGAAGGGGCAACCAAAGCTTGTGCTTCCACTAGTAGTGAGCGACTCCCTTCTAATGCAGGAATAATTACAGAGCCTGGCAACTCTTTTGTTCTCTCTTCCATAAATAATAAAGAAGGATTATGCACTTCGGTAAGTCCTGTTGTGTTCATTTGAAATAAGGCAATCTCATCTGTAGGACCAAAACGATTTTTCACAGAGCGAAGCATCCGATATCCCTGTTGTTTTTCTCCTTCAAAATCCAATACGGTGTCCACAATATGCTCTAGCACTTTAGGTCCTGCAATTTCTCCTGATTTTGTCACGTGACCTATAAGAAAAGTTGCAATTTTTAACCCTTTTGCTAGATGCATAAATTCCATAGCTAATTCTCGCACTTGGCTAACAGAGCCCGGGGCAGAAGGAATTTCACTTTTATATACAATCTGTATCGAATCAACAATCATTATATCAGGTTTTAAACGCTCGATCTGCAGTTTAATATGAGAAAAAAGAGTTTCACTTAATAGAAATAGATGTTCATCTTGCACTTTGAGTCTTAAAGCTCTTAAGGAGGTTTGTTCAACGGACTCTTCTCCACAAATATAAAGAACGGTTAATCCTTGTTCAGCTAGTTTTTGAGCCAGTTGCAACATGAGAGTGGATTTACCAATTCCAGGATCGCCTCCAATGAGTGTTAAAGAGCCAGGGACAATGCCTCCTCCTAGTAAACGATCCAGCTCTATCAGCTTGGTTGAGATACGCATGGATTCTTCGAATTTGATCTCTTTAATTCGTAAAGGTTGTGATTTGCTATGTGCAAACCGCTCTGATTTATCAACTGCTTGAACCTCTTTTTCAAAAGTGTTCCACTTTTGACAAGCGGGACAACTCCCCGTCCATTTAGCTTGGGTAAGCCCGCATTCTCTGCAGCACCAAATTGAACGTTGTTTAATCGTCATACTTGTTTTCCAATTTATTCAGCGCATTTTCAGCGGCCGCTTGTTCTGCTTGCTTTTTAGAAGGGCCTGTCCCCTCTCCTATTTCTTGATCTTCAATATAAGCAATTACTTGAAATATTTTGCTGTGATCGGGCCCTGATTCTTTTAGTACTTTATAAGTAGGCGGTTTTTGGTGTTTTTTTTGTGCATAATCTTGTAGTTCTGCTTTCCAATTTCTCAAGGGCTTATAAATAATCTCTTTAATATTTTCTTCAAAATGATGTAAAAAAAACCGACGAGTGGCTTCTAGCCCCCCATCTTTGTAAATGGCTCCAATGAGCGCTTCAAATAAATCCGCTACAATTTTTTCCCGACCGCGTCCATCGTTCATCCTTTCACCTTTACCTAATAAAATAAATTCTGCAACATTTAGCTTAATTAGAAGCTGAGCACAATTGCTTGCCTCTACAATAGAAGAGCGTAAATTAGAAAGATGACCCTCAGGTTCTGTTGGTAAATGTTCATATACATAATCAGAAATAATTAATTCTAGAACCGAGTCTCCTAAAAATTCTAAACGTTCATTATGTTGATCTACAACCGCTCGATATTCATTAAAAAACGATCGATGCACAAAAGCTAAAATAAGAATTTTTTTGTTTTTAAATTGATAGCTTAAGCGTTCTTCAATTTCCGATATTTTCTCAAGTAATGTTTCAAATGGATTCATCTTATATGTCATGCTCCACGCTTATCTTCTCTCTCTTTACTTTTTCATTAAGTCCAGACATACTATATCATCTTAGGGGTTTTCATGGTTGCGATTAATTCTTGTTTTCAGCGTCTAAAACGCACATACATTTTTTCATTAATTGAAGAAAAAATAGCCACGTTGCATAAAAAAATCTCCCCTGATCCATTGATTAATTTAAGTATAGGGGATATAGCGCTACCTTTAGTCCCTACTGTAGCCCAAGCAATGAGCCGGGCTGTACTAGAGATGGGAACCTTCTCAGGCCTAAAAGGATATAGCCCTAGCAATGGTTATCTATTTTTACGAGAAGCCATTGCAAATACGCACTTTGCTATCCTACAAATCACTCCCGATGAGATTTTTATTTCAGATGGCATCAATACCGACATCACGAATATCCTAGATTTGTTTTCTCTATCCTCTATTGTAGCAATCCCCGATCCTACCTATCCCGCCTATCTCGATGCGACAATTCTTTCAGGCCGAACCAAAATCATGACTCTACCCTGTTTAGAAACCAATCAATTTCATCCCTATCCCCCATCTGAAGCCTGTGATCTGATCTATTTATGCTCTCCTAATAATCCGACAGGCGTTGCTATGAATAGAGATCTTCTGGCTACCTGGGTGAATTATGCTTTAAAGCACAAAGCTGTTATCTTTTTTGATCATGCTTATGAAGCATTTATTAACTCAGTAGACGTTCCTCATTCTATTTTTGAAATTCCGGGTGCTAAAGAATGTGCGATTGAGTTTTGCAGCTTTTCTAAATCTGCTGGATTTACAGGTCTGCGTTGCTCCTATACAATCCTTCCTAAAGCTCTTAAAGCGCGCTATGAAGATCAAGAAATCTCTTTGCATACTTTATGGCATCGAAGACAGGCTGCCAAATCCAACGGGGTTGCCTATCCTATTCAAAAAGGAGCTTTAGCTACTTTGCTTCCACAAGCTCAGAGTGAAATAAAAGCGCAAATAAACAGTTACCTTGCTCAAGCCAAAGCGTTAAAACAGGGTTTGATCCAATTAGGACTTGACTGCCATGGAGGAATTGATAGCCCCTATATTTGGGTAAAAACCCCTAAAGGGAAAAGTTCATGGGAATTTTTCGATGAGCTTTTGATTAAATGCCATTTAATTAGCATTCCAGGTGTAGGCTTTGGAAAATACGGCGAAGGATTTGTTCGCTTTTCTGCCTTTACCACTCCTGACAAAGTAGATTTAGCTCTTAAACGAATCAACCAGTTATAGACTTATGCGCCTTGTGTTAACAGATGACCAAAAAGAATTTTTCCAGAAAAACCGTTTTATTGAAATTGAAGGATTATTGCCTCTAGAAAAAATCACTCAAATAGAAAAGCTCTCCGATCTAACCCTAGCTAAAAGAACGGGCTCAGGAAGCTCTTTTCTGCAAGGGTATGATCTATGGCGCGATAACAAAGAGCTCAAAGAAATCCTGCATAAACGCTCTTTAATTAAGATTATTGCTGAGCTTTTTAATACCTTTCCCTTAAGAATAGCTTTTGATCAATACATAAAAGCTATTTTCCCATCTCCCATTCAAACCACTTGGGCCTTAGAAGAGCTCTCTTGCATTAAACCGCTAGCTGGAAGCATGTTGATTCCTTTATCCTTTTCCAAACTATTAAAATCCCATTTTCCTTTCCCCCAAAAAGGAAATGTTTTATTTCTAGCTCCAGATTATCCCATTCCGTGGCCTTCACTTTTTGGATTAGAGGACCTAAAACTCCTTATTGTAAGTTTTGCTCCTGAAAAAGCACTCTACCAACAAGAGATAAGAGACCCTCACCAACACGTGCTCAAAAAATGGGGCTACGTATTTGGTGATAGTCTCAGTAATCAACTTCATCCTCTTCTCATTGTAAGTCGCTAACCTATCTGCCGATTTAAAGAAACTCTATCTCCTATTAAAGGAATGGAATGTAAAACTTTTGGCTGAAAAGCCAAATTAGCAGCTATCTGTGCACGTTCTTGGGAATTTGAGCGATTATATTGATCTACAACTTCTATTTCTCTTTGCTTTAACACATTTGCTTTGTTTACAGCTTGAGTCAAATTGTGAATCTCTTGACGAATCTCTTGAACCAACCCTTTATGATTCATTCCATCGAATTGCTCTAATTCTTTAGCCAAACTATCCCAATGAGTGAGTTGTTCGCTCATACCTTTTCTTAAATCTTGTTGCTTATTGGTCAGATCTTGAAAATGGCCTACATGCTCAACAAGCCGGATTTCCTGTTTATGAAGATTTTCTAAAGTACCACCAAGAGAGGTAAATCCATTCTGATAGTCTTTGATCGCTTTTAGAGAATTTCCTATTCGAACTAAACGCCTTTCTTGCTCGCTAAGCCTCGTATCTACCTTTGGCATTAAACCATCTACTTTATTACACACATCTTTAAGACCTGGCACTTGATCTTTTACTTGTTGTGAAAGATGATCTAGCTTTTGCAGCGTACCATCCATGCTGCTTAAACTGCTCTTTAACGTTTCAATTTGAATATCTTGTTTGGCATTATAGTAGGCACCTAGCAAAGCCCCCCCTAAGAGCAAAGCTCCAGGAACAGGTGGAATGGCGCTGCCAGCAGCAGCAGCTGCTGCTGCTGCTAACATAGCCCCACTTGCAGGAGACAGGTGTCTACCCAGATTAACTATTCCCGAAAGCGCTCGACAACCAGTAGAAATGATGCTCATCTTAAAAATCTCCTTATCTTGGTCTGCTATTTTTTGATCGAATGGAATGTGCAATCTTTTCTAATTCTGTGGAAGGTTGTTCGAGGGATAGTTTTATCCCTTGTAAATAAGTAAGGTCTTTTTTTAATTGGTGTAGTTCTTTACTATGCTCCTTAAGACTTGGTTCTATGCGAAGTACATTCTCATTCAGCTGATCTAGCTTTTTAGTCATTTTACCTATCTGCTTTTCTAGTGTTTTTATTTCTTTATCGGAAGTAGAAAGATTTTGAAGCTTTGTTAATGCTTCATTTAGAGAATGGGTTAAGCTTTGTACCTCATACAAGTCCTTTTCCCATTCTTTTTTTTGCTTTTTAGTGTGTTCTACCTTTTGCTCTACTTCCCTTAGTCCTTGATCACCTTGATCTAGTGTTTTCTCTAAGTTTCCTGCTTGAGTTTTTAAATTCTCTAGTTTTTCTGCAAGAGATGCAGCTACAGGGCCTTGTTCTTTAAGTTGCTGCTCTAGGTTTCCTGTCCCTTGCTCGATTAAATGAGCTGCTACCAACACTTTTTGAGCTGCTCTATTAACTTTTATAGAACTAAGTACACATCCAGAGCTGGTAACGCCTGCAGCTCCAAGAGCACCTAATACAAAGGGAGCAGCAATAGGAATAGCCAGTCCACCTGTACCAATTCCGACTAATATAAAACCTGTTAGTAAAGATGCTCCTCCTAATATCATACCGGTTACTGCTGCTGTTTTTTTTGCAGTGTATGCTAATGAATGTTTATTCACTTTTTCATGAAAACTTTGCGAATCATATTGAGTCAGAGACGTTGATGAACTATGCAACTCTTGTGTTAACATAAACCATCCTTATATTATGTTGGATTAATCACCCTACGCTGAAGACCAAACTACATCTAGAAAGCGTAAGGTGAGTTAGTCATTAAATAACTGTTCTAGCCGGGTTATTCCGGGTTATTCTTGATCTTCTGCCTTTGATAAAGGGCACTGTTTTGCATTTCTTTAAATACATCTGCAAAAGAACTTTCTAGAATGCGCACTTCGGGGTTATTCTTGATCTTCTGCCTTTGATAAAGGGCACTTTTTTGCAGTTCTTTAAATAGATTTGCAAAACAACTTTTTAGCATGTGCTCTTCGGGGTGCACTTCTTCAAAATTATAATACCCAAATGATACTAAATATGTACATTTGGATAATATTGATTGAACAACATGATTTATAGACTGAAGACTATACTGCCTAGCATCAGAAATTTTATGAAAAGCCCTTCCCAAAAAGGTGCTCTTTTGAAGATTTTGCGTAGGATTGTCGATTATCTCTGGAAGGTTCTGCACCGAAGTAATACTACTCATCATTCATACCTTGGGTAATTTATTTTAACAAAAGACTAAGTATATATTTAACTATTTTTTTAGTTAACTTCTCCATAATAAACAAAATTTACTTTTGTAGTAGAAACTTCCCTTAATAGAAGCTTTTAAGAAAAATTCCAGAAAGCAATAACTCCTCTGCATTTTCTTTGTAACTAAAGAGACTTTCTTCTCTTAGAGCCTGTTTAAAATCTTTAGCAACTTTCTTCTTTGAACTTCTTGCATAACCCCTTATTTTAAAGCTCTCATTTATAGATTCCTATCTTAACAAAAGCATTTCCAGCTATATCTCTCAAACAATCATATCTCATGGACTAAAATCCTTTAAAATTTTAGATTGTTTATTAGTTCTCAAATAAATCTTTTACTTTTTTCAGACCCTTACGAACTCCCTTAAGTAGATTTGGGCTAAGTCCGAGATTGGGAGGGGGAAATTTCTTACGTTCTTCATCGCTAGATTCAGAATGTTCCTGTCTTGCTACATGACTAGCATCTTCATTTAATGAGCATCTAAAATGATTATTACTACCTTCTAATGTAGGACTGATCTCATCTTCTTTTGGAAAATTCTGTGTAGAATTATTGTTAGATTTCGATTTTTGTAGTGGTGGTGGTGGTGGTGGTGTTGTTGTTGTTGTTGTTGTTGGTGGTGGTGGTGGTGGTGGTGGTGGTGGTGGTGGTGGTGGTGGTGGTGGTGACAATGATCTCTCTGAAATGGTAGAATTTGTTGGTTCATTGCCTTCTACAAAATTGGTCTGACTTGAAAAGAGATAGCTCTTTAGGCTATCTAAATTATAATGCCCAAATGATATTACATATATGCATTTGGATAATATTGACTGAGCAACTTTATTTATAGACTGGATAATATATTTTCCCCCATCAGTAATTTTATGAAAAGCTCTTCCATGCAAAGAGGTGCTCTTTTGAAGATCTTGCGTAGAATTTGCACTGTTAACCTCTTGAGAATTCTGAACTGAAGTAGTACTACTCATAAATTTATGCCCTACGTAATGTATTTTAACAAAAGATCAAATATATAAATTTTAGCTAATTGAATTAGCTAACTTTTTTAGTTAAAAAGCATTAGAACTAAAAGTTTGAAAATCTCTTTTAGTTTGCTTTTCTATACAAACAAAATATTAATATTACTTATTTCTGAAGTAGAAACCTCTTTCAAATAGAAGCTTTTTAAGAAGGATTCCAGAAAGCAATAACCTCTCTGAACTTTCTTTGTAACCAAAGAGTTTTTCTTCTTTTGGAGTATTTTATTAAACGAGCTTTAAAATAGTTTATTGGATTATTTGTTTTCTTTTTTCGATTAGAAATAAATGAGCTGATTTTTTTAATAAATGTACTTAATCTTGCCATTTTTAATTTACCCTTGTTCATTTACAGATTTTTCCATTGCCTTAAGCCTTTTCTCGGGAGTCTTTGAATGAGTGGATAGAGTAAGCGTTTCTGCTACTTTTTCATAAAGTTCTTGATAAAGAGGATTGGAGGCGTCTGGAGAACGAAACTTTCTCAAAATAGAAGAATTCACAGACACATTACTCTTACACCTTTTAAGCTTAGATTTGGCTTCTTCTAGATCTTTATTAGGCACATCATTTCCTAAACTACCATGCTTATTAAGCTTGGATTGAGCTAAATCTTCATGTGTTTTTGAACTGTTATCAGAATTCTCTAGAGAACCCTTAATAGAAAAACAACCTTTTAGATCATCTAATGTATATCGCCCCAATGACCCTACATATATGAAATTAGACAGTATAGACTGCGTTACAGAACCTATAGAAGAGATTAAGTAATTTGTGGTTATATAAACCTTAGTAATAACTCTTCCTATTAAAGAACCACTTTCTTGTAAGGGAGACCCCAAATTATCGGGGTAATTATTGGAAATGTTTGAAATACCCATAATCCTATAAAAATTTAATCTAATTGTTAAAGAAGATAACTGTTTTTTAGAAACTTTTTGTGTAAATAGAACAAAAAATATTTTACACTGTTTGGTAACAAATTTGATGGATTTATGCCCGCTCTCTTTAAAACTACGATAATGACTAAAATTGGATGGAATCCTTTTTTTAAAAGAGAAATATTTTCTAGAAATCTAACTCTTAGAGTTGATAAAACAGCATTTTTTTCATCATAAAATTCCAATATAAAATATTGTTAATTTCTTATTAAATTAATATATATATATTAACACCGCTTTATAATTTATATTATTATTATAAATATAATTAAGATCAACATCTTTTAATTTTAATAAGTAAATGATAAATGTATTTGTTAAAAATATTGTGAATACTTCCTCTTGTTTTTTTCTCATCTGGATTTTCTTATGCTGTAATTTTTTCTTGAATTTTATACCTCGATACGTGAAAAGTTTTAAAATAGTAAAAAATAAATTGAAACGAGGATTATGAAAAGCAATCCATTAGATATGCAAGAAAGTGTATTCCAAGAAGACGCATTACTTCCTTTAAGCCCAACTCATGTGATTTGGCAAGGAAAAAAAATGCTCGATTTTTCTTCTCAAGATTTTTTAGGATTATCTAATCACCCAGATCTGAAAAAACACATGATTAAATATTTATTGCATTACGGCAATGGAGTCTGTTACCCGGAAATCCCAGGGAGTTTTATCGAATGTCAAAAAACGCTCGAAACAAAAATTGCAGAACTAATCAACATGCCTTATTTGTATTTTTTCTCGAATCGTTATTTAGCACTATGGCATCTGCTCTCTTCATTAAGTTCTGATGTTCTTTTACTGCTTGCTGATGATCTAGATCCTGGTTTAAGTAAAATCCTTTACACTTTCCCTTTGAAGATTCTTACCTATAATCAGAACTCTTTAGCTAGTTTAGAAGCTATTTTAAAAAGAGAAGGGCAATCTATCTGCTCTGTTAAAATGATCTTTTGTGAATCTATTAGTAGTGGCAGTGGGACTTTAACCGACTTAAATTATATCACCTCTTTATCTCAAGCCTACAATGCTTTATTGGTTGTTGATGATTCGCTAGCTTTTGGTGTTAAAGGCGATAGAGGCTTAGGTCTTGCAGCTAAACGAGAGGATATCGATTTAATTTTATGCTCTTTAAGCAATTCTGCAAGTGCAGATGCGGCTTTTCTTGGTTGTTCTTCTTGGATTAAAAACCTCATTAAAAAAAATGTTTTTTATCGAGAATCCAGTGTAACCTATGCTTCTTTAGGTGCCATAGAAATGGCTTTGGAGCTCATCCCTTCTTTAGAAGGGGAAAGGTATCAATTAGAACAGAGATGCCATTGGATAAAAAAACAATTGCAAGGTTATGACATCAGTTCCCCTACACATGTAATCTGCCTACACTTTTCTCAAGAAGAAGAACTTTGCTATTTTTGGGAAAGCCTTTTGCAAAGAGGAATTCTCTCCCAGTGGATGGTCTGCCATCAAAAGAGATCTTATACTCTACGGCTTTTCATTAATATTCACCATACTCCGGATGATTTAAGAATGTTAGTAGAAGAAATCAAAGAATTAAAAAGCGGTTAAAGATTTATGCCAATTCTGCACTGTTTCTTTAGAACAACGAATGCAGTAATCCACACTTACCCCTATTAAATAATTACCTAATAAATAACACCGGGGTATTTTTTTTTGAAATTCAGGATATAGGCTTGCCATTCTTTTTAAGTGGCCTACTGTATATTGAGGAATAGCAGAAAGGGCTCTTTTAAAAGAAACAACATCTGGCTGCATAGAAATTTTTAAGTGTTTACGAATATTTAAAAGCGCGGTTTGAATGGCTTCTTCTTCTGATTGTCCTAAATCTTTAAGTTTAATGGTAAGACGGGTTTCCTGAGGATAATTATTATGTTGTTTTAAAACAGAAGAATCGAATACAACGCCTAAGATATCTTCTCTAGTACAATGAGGTATTAAATACCCAAATCCCTTAACCGGTAAAACATGTTCCTTATATCCAAAGTTAAGAATGATAATTCCCTCGCTTTTCAAAGAGACAAGTTCTTTTCCAAGAGATGGCATATCTTTGATAAAAAGATTTCCTGCTTGCAATGCGGGCAGAGCACAAAATACATAATCTGCGGCAAATTCTCCTTGATTGGTTTTAACAACTACTTTTTTTTCTGTTTGTACAATTTCTTGTGCTTCATGCTGGTAATAAATGGAAGCCGGTGTCTTAGTTAAGAGTGTAGAGGTTAATTGCTCTACCCCTTCGCGAAAAGAAAATATAGCAGATAAAGGAGCATTTGGAAGATAGGAAAATCTTTTAGGTGCTCTTTTTTTTTGCAACCAATTCTTTAAAAACCCTTTGGTTATGCTCCCATATTCTTCTTCCCATTCTTTGAGTTTAGGAAAAAAGGCTTGGATGGAAATGAGTCGAGGATCTCCACCAAAAATTCCTACAACCATCGGATCGAATAATCTTTGGGCTACATCGTAATTAAAACGACGTAAAACAAATTCCCAAACGGTTTCATCTCCCTGTTTAGTAGGGCGTTTCCATTCTGTAATTAATGCTTGAATAAATCCTTTTGTTAAAGGAGACCATAAAAAGGAAATAAGATTTGTAGGAAATTTATATAATTTTTCATTCCACCACAAATATCGATTATGAACAGGTATTTCCGACCAAACCACTTCTTTTAAGAGACCTAATTCTTCTGCCAATTGTAAAGTTGCAGGACATCGATTTATTTTAAATGTACGTGGCCCTTTTTCAAAATGAAACCCTGTTGTATGATCTGTATGAAATAAGCCTCCTATCCGATTTGATTTTTCTAAAATCAAGATATCTAATGGTAAGGAAATTTGGCTTAAATACCAAGCAGCAGATAAACCAGAAATACCCGCTCCTAAAATAATGATCTTCTTTTTCTCCATAATAAACCTTAAAATTTAAGCTATGCAAACAAAAAGCATAAAGGATTGTCCAGATAAAATAAAAGATGAGATAATCAATCATCTAAAAATATTGCAAAAAAAATTTATTACAGCTTTTGAAAGCTTTGAACCTCAAGCCACTTTTATTAAAACTCCTTGGAATTATGCAAAAGGTAGCGGAGGAGGAGAAATGGGCTTATTACGCGGAAAAGTATTTGAAAAAGCTGCGGTAAACTGGTCTGAAATACAAGGAGATCGCTTTCCCATGGCAGATGCAGATGGGGGCTTTTTTGCAACCGGTATTAGCCTAATTACCCATATGTTAAATCCACATGCTCCAACAGCACATTTCAATATTCGTTTTATTCAGACACAAAACAACTTTTGGTTTGGAGGAGGATATGATCTAACTCCCATGGGATTTACCTACCCAGAAGATACTCTACATTTTCATACCACTACGCAAAAAGCACTAGATTCCATAGACAAAAAGATCTATCCTCTCTTCTCTAAGCAGGCAAAAGAGTATTTTTTCATCCCCCATCGAAATAAAGAAAGAGGAGTAGGAGGTATTTTCTTTGACCATTATCAAACAAAAGATCTAGAAAAAGACCTGCATATCTGGAAAACGGTTGGGGATACTTTTTTAAAGGCTATTTTGCCAATCTATACAAAACGCATACAGATGGATTATCAACCCCAGGATAGACAAAAACAACTAGAAATGCGTGCTCATTACGTGGAATTTAACTTGCTGTACGATAGAGGTACAAAATTTGGATTCCTTTCAGGTGGCAACGTAGATGCTATTTTATGTTCCATGCCTCCGCTTGTTAAATGGTAGCTGATTTTGCCATATCGACAAATAACTTGACACTCTCAAAAGGAATATCGGGAAGCACTCCATGTCCTAAGTTGGCAATAAATCCCCTACCTCCTTTCATAGAATTTAGAAAAGAACTCACTTCTTTTTCTATTTCACTAGAAGGTTTTTTTAAGAGCTCAGGCCTTAAATTTCCTTGCAGAGCAATAGAAGATGAAATTTTTTCTCTTAAAACTTTCATAGGTAAATGCCAGTCTAAACTAATAGCTGTCGGCATAAGATCTGCTAATTGCGCATAACGTATACTAGAATCACGACAAAAGAGAATGACAGGAACTACCAATTGCAGCTCTTTTACTATTTGATGCAAAAAAGGCAGGCAAAATTGCTGAAACTCTTCTTCCGAAAGAATACTCGCCCATGAATCAAAAACCTGCACTACATCAGCACCTGCTTGTACCTGAGCTTTTAAGTAGGTAATGGAAGCTTTGGTTAAAATAGCAAGAAGCTCCATGAAACTTTGCGGGTCTTTTTCCATCCATTGTTTTGTATAAAGAAACGGTTCTTTACTAGTAGAATCGATTAAATAGGTAGCAACGGTAAAAGGACCTCCACAGAAGCCGATTAAAGGTACTTGAATCTGTTTTTTTACAATTTGTAATATCTTAAACACAAAGGTCAGTTTTTCTTCAACTGCCTGAGTAGATAATTGCTTTACTTGCTGTTTAGTACGAATGGGGGGATAAATACGAGGTCCGCCTTTATCTGAAAATTCTAATTTAAGTCCAAGACCTTCTGCAAGAACCAAAATATCTGAGAAAACGATCGCTGCATCTACATCTAAAAGGTCTATAGGTAGATAACTAACCTCTGCTGCTAATTCAGGAATATGAAAGAGCTGCCAAAGAGAGTATTTTTTACGTAAAAGCTGATATTGGGGCATGTAACGCCCCGCTTGTCGCATTAACCAAATGGGGGCTCTTTCTACTTTTTCACAACGCAGCGCCCTAAGGAGCAGATCATTCATGACAGCAATCGATTTAAAATAGCATCAACGGTAAACCCAAATTCAGCAGCTAGATCACCCATTGGAGCAGATTCTCCAAAAGATTCCATACTAATAGAGATTCCCTCGGCTCCAATCCACTTAGACCAACCAAAGCTTACTCCTGCTTCAATACTTACTCTTACTCCTAAATCTCCACCGATAATCTTTTTTTTATATTCATCATCTTGAAGTTCAAAAATCTGCCAGCAAGGCATAGAGATCACTCTGACTTCTTTATCTACTTTTTCCAAAGCAATGGCTACTTCTAATGCTAAGGAAACCTCTGATCCTGTTGCAATTAAAGTGAAATCTGGTTTGGTTTGTTCTTTTTTAATAATATAGGCACCTTTACTCATTCCCTCTTCATAAGGCACATTACACACATCTAGCTGAGACAACGCTTGTCTCGATAAAACAAGTATAGAAGGTCCTCGGTAACGAAGAGCTGCCATCCATGCCATTTTCACTTCCCAATGATCCGCAGGTCGAATCAAATGAATATTAGGTATGGCTCTTAGAGAGGCTAAATGTTCAACAGGCTGATGAGTTGGTCCATCTTCTCCCAAAAAAATAGAATCGTGTGTAAACACATAAATCACTTGAATTCTAGAAAGAGCTGCTAAGCGAATAGCATTACGCATATAATCAGAAAAGGTAAGAAAAGTTCCTACATAAGGAACAATCATATTTGTTTCAGCAAGCCCAGTAGCAATTGTTGCCATTCCAAACTCTCTGATTCCATATTTAATGTTTCTGCCTGCATACTGCTCTTTTTCAATAATAGGGAATCTCTTCATCATAGTCATATCAGAGGAAGAAAGATCAGCAGAACCTCCGATTAATTGAGGCATTAAATCTGCTAAAGTGTTTAAAACAACTTGTGAACTTACACGAGTAGCCAAAGGAGATTTCATTTCAATTGCACACAATTTCTCTTCTAAATCATTGGGCAATCTTTTTTCTGCCATTTGAAGAAACAATTTATAAAGATCTGGGTATTCTTCCGACCATTTACGAAACATCTCTTTCCACTTTTGTTCTAAAGCCACACACTTAACAAGTTTTGTTTCAAAAAACTGATAAACAGCTTGAGGAACATAAAAATCTTTTTCAGGCAACCCAAGTGCTTTCTTCGTCTCTTCAATCTCTTCCGCTCCCAAGGGAGAGCCATGCGCTTTTGAGGTTCCTGCTTTGTGGGGAGATCCTTTACCAATAATAGTTCGCATCATGATAAAACAAGGTTTTGTTTGATGATCGCGAATATGCGTAAATATCTCTTCCATCTTATCAAAGTCATAAGCATCTATTTCGAACACATCCCATCCATAAGCGACGTAACGCATCTTTACATCTTCTGAGAATGATTCTGCTAAAAACCCATCTAAAGTTACTCGATTAGCATCGTAGATCAATACCAGGTTATCTAGCCTTAAGTGTCCCGCAAAAGAGCTTACCTCAGAAGAAACCCCTTCCATAATACAGCCATCTCCAGCTAAGCAATAAACCTTACTTGTAAATAATGGGTAATCATCTCGATTAAATCGCTCTGCTAATATTTTAAGTCCAAGCGCTTGACCAACAGCATTCCCAACTCCCTGACCTAAAGGACCAGTTGTAGCTTCTACACCATCTGTAATATGATATTCTGGATGACCTGGTGTTTTAGAATGAAGTTGGCGAAAATTTTTAATATCGTCTAAAGAAAGATTAAACCCCGATAAATGCAGTAAAGAATATAACCACATAGAACCATGGCCTGCGGATAAAACTATCCGATCGCGATTGAGCCATTTAGGGTTTTTTGGGTTATGTCGCAGAAGAGATCCATATAAAAAAGCCCCAAACTCCGCACAGCCCATAGGAAGCCCAGGATGTCCAGAATTCGCTTTTTGAACCGCTTCCATGGAAAGAGAACGCACTGCATTAGCAATTTTACTTAAAGTTTTTTTTAAATCTGCATCCATTTAGAACAACTCCTTAGAGCCTTGTTTAGATGGGATTAAGGTTAACAAACAGCATAAAGAAGAGCAATAGCAAAAAAGAGCTTTATTATTCAGAAATTAAGGAGAATCAAAATACCTAACACGCTAGATAATGTAAATAAGCTGTTATCTTATTCTAAGAGCCTGTTTAAAATCTTTTCAGTGAAGGAATGGCTGAGCTAGGCATTATAGTTATTTAAAATATTATTGATAAAGTTGTATATTTTTCTCCAACAAAATATATGGAGGTAGAGAAATGCCTAAACCTTATTCAATGGATCTA
>NZ_JAAVTY010000050.1:0-10130 GCF_018642185.1 Candidatus Rhabdochlamydia sp. W815
CGGACTATTAATGTTTGGACTACTGGGATATTGGATGAATTTCTTAAGTCGGCAAGTATCTTTAAAACAGTAAATTTAATTCAAGATAGGTTCATGTATGACAACTACGCAAAATATACATTCTGATTACGAATTACATACAGAAATAGCAAAACTGTGCTCAGAGTATCAAGAGAGTTTTAAAACCATAACCTGTCAATATGCTTTTTTTCATATTATTTTTTTTCTGATTGCTCTTATAGAGTTGTCTATTTTAGTGCTCTTTTTTACATTTCTTACAAAACCCGCTGTCATTGCATTCACCTTAGCGGGAATTTTTCTAACTACCTTTTCTTATTTCATGCTGCATTTTTATTTTCAAGCTAAGAAACCACAACAAATGCAAGATATGCATAATCAATTCATCCAAGATTGTATTCATCATATCTCTTCTTCTCATGGCTTAGCAGAGTACCACCTCTTTCTCTCTCAAGCCTTGCATATTTTCTTAAATACTTTTTCCTACCAAGAATCTCAATATTACTCTCTACCCTTGCAATCAAAGGCTATTACTTCTTTACTTGAGAAATTTAGTGTGTGGATGCACTGGAAAGATCTCTATTTGATGAAAGAAAAGATCTTGCTCTCAATTATACAACAACATATAGAATACGTAAAACTCTACCCAACAGATCTACAAGCGCATGCAGGTCTTGGCAAAGCCTATTTTGAACTAGCAAACTTGTATTGTCATCCTGATAAAATTTACGAAAAGAAATTACCTTGGATCTCTCCTGAATACGATTCTGAAGAGCTACAAACCAAGTTCATTAAATCTTGTTATTGCGCTATTGAAGAGTTTCATATTCTCGATGCTTATTCCCCAAAAGATCCTTGGGTGCATATGCAATTAGCAGGGATTTATCACAGTTTAGATGAACCTTTAAAAGAGATTGAACACTATGAAAAAGTACTAGCTGTTGTAGAGAAAGAAGAGCAAATTCTTCTTCGTTTGGGAACTCTCTATTTTCAAAATGGTGCAAGCGCTAAAGGACTACAGCTTTATGAAAATCTTAAAGAGATCAGCGAACAAGCAGCTGCTGAACTTCTCTCTCAATATGGCTCTTTTAGCTTGTAGCTAATAGCGTTTTCCAATCCAATGAGCCAATTAGAATACCCAATAAACATAGCCCGTTAGCCGCCCAATTGATTTTTTCTCGATAAAACCATCTACCCCATAAATTACAAAAAATAATCACTGTAATTGCAAACACAGGAAAAATAGCCGCGTGTTCTAAAGAAGTAGAAGCCTCTGTTGATAAAAGCATAAAAAACGTACCCACTCCATTGGTAAGTCCTCCATAAATGCCATATTGTAATTCTAGTGGATTGAGAGCTTTTACTCTTGTCTTAAAATAAAAAAAAGTTTGAAGAAGAGCCGCTGTAGCATACATGATGGGCATAAACCACTGGCAGCATGCTTCACTATTTTCAAAAGGGAAAAAAAGTCCTCTTGCCTCAGGGAAATTAATGCAAAGAGCGCGCCATTGAAAAAATAGCAAAAATAAAATATGCAAGAAAAAAGTGGCTGTCATAAAAAGGAGCCATTTTTGAAAATGGAAGGATCTCATTGCGCTACAACCTGCCCAAAACAGCCCAATTACCATGAGAATAGAGCCAAAAGCATTCCACATTGTGTAAAAATAACCAAATTTACTTCCAAATAAAAGCACCATTGCTAACATGGGTAAGACCGTAGAAGCATTTAAAGCGGCAAAAGTGAGCCCAGGAGGACCTGATTCTAATGTTTTGCCAAGGGATGTAAGCATAACAGAGAGAATGATCCCTGCAACTACAGCAAATAAAGCCATGGAGTAGCTCCAAGAAAAATCTGCCAGGCGAATAGGATTGAGAAAAACAGCAATGAGAGCAATTACACTTAGCATAATCATCAGAAATCCTCTTGTAGAGCCTCCTGAGTCAATGCTACGACGCATACAAAAATTACTAATAGCTACAAAAAATGAGGCTAGTAACATCAATTGTATTCCCATATTTCTCCATATGATGGATCAGCGTAAGAAAAAATGTTTTTTTGCTCAACATTTGAACAATATTGTATCGTGAATATAATTTAAAAAAATTCAAGTGGGAGAAAACCGCGTGAAAAGAAATACTTTTTTACTATTGATCGTTTTACTGACCTCAGGTTATCTACACGCAGATCCAGATGATCCTGTTTTTAGAGAAAGTATTGAGCTCAGGCAAATTGCCGATTATTGGAAAGAACAAGAGTACGCCTTAGCTAAAGAGCGCATCTACCAATTCTTAGAAACCTACCCAACGACTGTTTTTAAAGAACAATTATATGCCATGCTAGCTGATCTTTTTGTAAAAGAGAAAAATTACCTAGCAGCTATAGATTTTTATCAAAAAATCCCTTTTGAAAAAAAATCGCAAACCAGCTTATTTCACAATGTCTATTGTCTCTATCAATTAGGTCTATGGGAAGAGGTAATTACCCAAGCTCCACATGTAATGAAACACGCTAGCACAACTAAAGAACAATTAGACATAGTACGTTTTTCTTTTGCAGAAGCTCTGATGCAAACCGCACTAAAGATCGAAGATTCCTCTCATAAAAAAGAGGTGCTTTTACAAGCTGAATCTGAGTATAAAAGACTGCTTAGCACCCGCTATGCTTGTGATTCCCTCTATTCTTTAGCTCATATCAATGTCCTTTTAGAGAACCCTATGCAAGCAGCTCATCTCTATCTCACGCTAGCTGAAAAAGACTCTGAAAATAAAGAGCAGTACTTGTTCCAAGCAGGTTATTTACAAATGAAAATAGATCCGAATAAAGCTATAGAAAACTTGGAAAAGGTTTGTTCTTTAAAAAAAGAAAAAGGATCTCAAGCAGCTCATCTATTATTGCAAATACTTTTTCAGCAAAGAGAGTATAGCAAAATCCTTATCATGCGCGAGAAACTAAGCGATCTCATCGTTTCAGATCCTTTGATTTCCTATTATACAGGCAAAAGCCTGTATCAAATCAATAATCCCGATCAAGCGATTTTTTTTCTCATGCAGTTTCTCGAAAGTCCCAACGACGCCTCTTACGAAAAAAGCGCCATAATCACTTTGATTTCTTGTGCAAAAATGACTAAAAATTGGTCTCTTTTAGAAGAAAATCTTGAATACTTAATACATTCTTTCCCTCAAGATACACAAACATTAGATCTGATTTTGATGTACACCCAGTTATGTAAACAGGAGAAAAACTGGGGGAAAATGGCAGAATACTCGCAAAAACTATTAGAATTATCCCCCGATCATCCTAAAAAAGAAACCTTGATTTACGAACAAGGTCTTTGCTCTATTCATGAACAAAATCTAGAGCAAGCCATTCAGAAGATTTTAGCATTTTTAGAAAACTTTCCTCATTCTGCTTATGCAAAACCAGCATGGCGCCATCTTTTAAATTGTTGCATGCAGGATCTAAAACAGTCTCCTCTAGATCTATATTCTGAAAAACAAGCTGTATTCATCACCCATACAACAAAAGCTTTGGAACAACCAGAGCTTTTTTCCGAGGAAGAAAAACAAAAAATGCACTGGTTGCTCATTCAATCCCTATTTGAACAAAAGCAGTATCAAAAATCTCTAGATGCATCTGAAAAATATGTAGAGCAATATGGATGTTCAGCTGATACGTATCTTTTCACAGCTCTGTGTCAAGAACACCTCGGCGTAGAAGCTCTTCAAATAGCAGGGAACTTCGAAAAGGCATTAGCTGATCCAAAATCCACACATGGACGCATTTGCAATCGTAAGCTTTACAACTTGTATCTATCTGCTGCACAAGAAATGCCCGAAAATTTAAGCGAGGCTCTTTTCTTAAAAGCAGCAAACTGCCTTTTTGCCAATATAGATGAGTCAGTGGAGTTAAATAACCTCGATTGGCTGGCTCACTTTTACTATCAGCAATTTGAAATTGCAGAAAAAGAAAACAAAAATTTTTATGCTAAGCGAGCCAAAATCTCTTTTGAAAAACTTCTTGATCACCGTAGCTTGCCTGTTGAATCTTGGTTAGAATTAGAAGTATTAAAACTTTGCGCTTTATATGATTCTCTTAGAGAAAAAGCAAAAAAAACGCCTCTCTTAGAAATGCTAGCAAAGCAGCAAAAAGAGTTTTTCTCTATAGAATGGAAGTGGCAAAGAAGAGTGCTCTTTGAATTAGCCCTTTCCTATCAAGAGCAAAAGCGTTATAAGGAAGCAATCAAAGTATATGACAATCTCATTGATTCTTCTAAACATGTATTATCTTACTACGGAAGTGCTGCTCTTCTAGAAAAAGCGCGTTTACAATTTTCTCTACTCTCTGAACAAGAAAGGCAAGAGGGCTCTAAAACCATTATAGCTATTTGCGATGCGTTAAAAGAAGTACAGATTAGAAAAAAACTTTTATCAGAACCACTTCATTTGGAAGCTGCCTTGGAATACATCGAAGTAAAAACTTGTATATCTTCTAGCCCTTTAGAAAGGAAATTAGAATTACTTCTGCAGATGAGAGATGCTTTTTCTTTAACAGAGGATCCCTCTGTTCAATACTACCTCTCGACACAAGATCTTTTTCCAGATAAAATGCAATTGTATCAAGATTATTTAAGCTTTATTGATTTAGAGATAATCTCTATAAAGGCTCAATTAGCTAAAAAAAATCAACGTAAAAACATTTATCAGAAATTGAAAAAAAATGCTCTTGCCAGACTCGATGAATTAGAAGCAAAAGGCCTACATGACTCATTACAAATGAGAGTACAATTGAGCAAGGAGACTCTACAAGATATTTTATGACAGCATCCTTAAAAAATCGTTTCATTTTTCTCTCATGCCTTGTTTTCTCTCTTGCTATGCATGTAGCTTGTATATGTATCCTTTATTCTCTTTCTTTGCATAAACAGCACAATCTCTCTGCACTTTTTTGGTTTTCATCATCAAATCCTCATCTTTTACAAATAGATGAAGAGAACAAACAACATACTTTGCAAGAGGTTTTTGAACAAATTGTGGTGGTTCCTTCCAATCATCAAACCCCGTATGATTTACTCTCATCTAATCGCTCACTTGAGTTAGCTCCTGACCTAGAATTGGTTGATTCTTTATCTCTTGTAAAGAGAAATCCTCTATCTTTTTCTATAGAAGAATCTTACTCTCTAATTTCTGTTTGCTTGCCCAAATTAGAAAGCGAACCTCTTTTAACTCCTCCTACTACCTCAATGGATTCTTTTGTTAATAAAAAACCGGAAATTGATCCTGTAATGCAAACGACATTAGCTCCTCAGCTACTACCACAAGCATCAGAGACATTTAATGATAAAGAGCAACTGTCCTTACCTAAAGAAAATAGGAGAGCCACTATCTACAAAGAAAATCTGAAATTTCCCCTAGCAGCTCCTGCGATAAATTTATCCATTCAAAATATTTCTCCTATTATAGATCCTCACCAAATAGATCAACTAGCTGCTCAAATGAAAAGTCCTCCTGCTCTTTTTTCAGAAATAGAACATTTGGAAGTTCAGCGTCATTTTTTACCTGAAATTTCTCCTATTTCTCGTTTGAAAAATTACTGCTTTCCTTCTTTTGCCATTGCTAATGATTGGAATCACCTCTTCGAAACACACGTAAGCTATACTCCTCAAGATAAAGGGTATGTATTCTCCGTCGAGCTTTTCCCTAAACGAGACTTAAGCCACTATCGCTTAAAACAACATATCTGCTTTATTCTAGATCGTTCCAGAGCCGTTCCTAGACATCGCTTTGCTGTTTTTAAAAGAGCGGTTCTAAAAGCATTAGCAAGTATGCAAGAAGAAGATAGCTTTAACATTTTTATCATTGATAAAAAAGTAACCTGTTTTAACGCATCTAAGCTCAAAATTTCCAAGCAAAATATTCGGCAAGCAGAAGAATTTTTAGAAGCGCAAACATTTGGTAGTAAAGCTTCTTCCTCCGATATTTATAAAAGCTTGGAAAGCTTGCTTTTAGACCTATCGCAACAAGAGATCGTTTGTAATGCCATTTTGTTAACCGCTGGTAAAAACACGTTTAACTCCACACTGCAGCAACAAACGGTTAAAAAATGGCTAGAAAATAAACAAGGCCATATAACGCTTCATACCGCAGCTGTGGGGAGAGAAAATGACCTGACATTTTTCAATCTTATGAGTACGAGCGGTGGGGGTTTTCTGGTTTACTCCGATACACATGCCTCTTTTCCACGTAAACTGGCTAAGTTGGTATTAGATCTAAAAGACCCACTTCTGACACATCTTACTCTTTCAGCTAAACCCTCCGATGTTACCTCTTTTGTGGACTTAAGCCCCTCTTCTCAATCGGTTCTCTACCAAGGGACTCCCTATAAAATTACAGGTTATATAGATGACCCTTGTACATTTGAACTATCCATCCAAGGTAAACAACATCGCCAATGGATTGCTATCAAAAAAAACATTTGCTTTGCTGATGCAGAAGAAGCTGCTCCCTATTTAGAAAACCAATGGAAAATGACAAAAGCACATGCGCGTTTTTTAAAAGAAGGGAAAAGAGATTTACTTAGCGATGCAGAAAAAGTCTTAAAATCCCGCTTTGAAGCAGCATTCGAATGAGCTTACGTATTCTAGGCGGCGATTTTCGCGGTCGTCTGCTTAAATCCCCCAAAACTTTACTAACTCGTCCTACCCTAGCGGTGCTCCGCAAAGCGGTATTTGATATTCTCCATGACAAGATTAAAGATGCTCTTTTCCTTGATTTATTTGCAGGATCTGGAGCAATGGGTATAGAAGCTTTGAGTCGAGGGGCTTCGCATGTCACCTTTGTTGATAAAAACCAGTTAGCAACACGCTGTCTAAAAGAAAATATTCAATTACTACAATTAGAAAAACACTGCTCTATTTTGCCATGTAGCTATAAACGAGCTTTAAAACAGTTGGTCAAAAAAGAGCTCCAGTTCGATATCGCTTATATCGATCCTCCTTATGAACTCTCTCTTAAAACAACTATTTTGCAAGAGATCTTTGCATTATTTGATAACTCTTGTTTAATCAAACCAAATGGAATTGTCTTTATTGAAGAAACCGCTCATACGCAGTTTGAGCTTAAATCATTTACATTTGTAAATGGGCGGAAATTTAGTGATACGCTTTTGCAGCAGTATCAAAGAGAAAGCACCTACTAAAGACGAGGTCTTTAGTAGATTTAAGAAAAAGCGGGTCATACCTCTTTTCCTCTTTCATAAAAAGATTCTACCATTTTGCCCTCTTTATCGTATTTCTTCTTCACACCATGTAGCTCATCCTCGAGAAAGGTCTGAGAGATATAGGGGGAGCCATCATCGTAGAATTTATTAAATTTACCATGTCGTTTACCCTCTTGATATTCCGCTTCAAACACAAGAATCCCTGCTTGATTCCACTCTTGATAAAGACCATTCATAAGATCGTTGTCATACTCTACACTTTTGGCCAGCTCTCCATTCAAATGGTAGGTTTTCTCAGTTCCTTTTCTCTTATCTTGCTGATAAGGTGTTTCTACAAAGGGTTTCTGATTGGGGTAATATTGTACGCATATCCCTTCTTTACTATCCTGATGAAAAGGTATAGCCACTAATAATTGTCCCTCTGGTGAAAATATTTTAGCAATTCCCTCTTTTTTCCCATTTACATAAGGGGTAACTCCTACTTTTACTCCTGCTTCGTTATATTCTATAACCTCTTTTTCCAATTGGTCATTTACGAAGAAAGACTCAAAGGCTTTGGTTTTTGCAAAATATTCATTCGGCGGGTAATACACTTCGTGAATACCGTTTCTTTGATTATCCTTATAGTGATACACAACTTCTCTGCCATCAGGCAACTTTTCAAAAAACCGTCCATCGAGCTTTCCATGATTGTAATTAGCCTCCTCTACTAACACTCCATCAGCTGACCAAATGGCTTTACTTCCATGCATTTGGCCATGTTCATAATGCACGCACGAGAAAAGAGCTCCATTTTGATGGTACACTTTTTGTTTACCGTGCATTTCTCCTTTCTCATCAAAAAATACATGTTGGGCAATTTGTAAAAGTTTTTTGTCTGCGTTAACCACACTTTTTTCTTGTAATTGTTGAGCAGAATAATACTCTTTGTGTTCTCCTACAGGGAGACCTTGTTTAAAAGTTTTAATTGCACAAGGGCCGCCATCTTCATACCAGGTTTTCATGGTTCCTTCTAATAAATCATTAGAGTAGTTCACAAATGCTTTTTGTTGACCATTTGGATAATATTCTTCATGCACACCATTGAGTTTTCCTTCCTCATCATAATGTGTGATCTCTCTAAGAAGATCTGTACTCCACCATGCTTTTACAACACCTATTAACCTATCTTGATCGTAGTTAGCGCATACAATCTGCTCTTTTTTATTATTCCATTCTTGATACAAGCCCTGCTTTTTTCCTAAATCAAATTGAATGCTTAATTGCAAAACCCCGTTTTCATGCCAATGTTTTTGTTCTTGGTCTAATTTACCCATCACATGATGTTCCTGGGTTTTAAGTTGTCCATTTTCATACCATTGTTCATAAAGACCATCTAAACCTTTATTTTTAAAAACAGCTCTTTGTGCGAGATTTCCATTCTCATACCATTCTTCGTAAAGCCCTTCTTTTTCATTCTCTACATACATAGCTTTTAACTTGATCTGTCCCGATGGATAATACTCTTTCTGTTCCCCATTGAGTTTACCCATATCGTAGTTATACTCTACTTTAAGGTTTCCATTATCATGCCACTGCAGATATTTTTGATGATTTTTACCATCTAGTAGAGAGTAATGAGCAATGAGTTGTCCTTTGTCATTGCATTCAATGATAGGTTCTATGGTATTGCCCTTCTCATCAAAATGCGCAGATAAAATCTGTACGCCATTCTCTGCTTTGCGCCAATGCTTACCAATCGGCTGACCTTTTATGTAATTACCTTCTCCTAGTAATTTACCTTCTGTACTGAAAAAGCGCTCTTTCCCCTCTTTTAAACCTTCTTTATAAGCTACTTTATAGCTCTCTTGTCCATTAGCATGATATTTGACATGTAATCCTACAAGCTTTCCTTCACAAAAATCTTGAACCTCTTGCATCACCTCATCGGGCGTATAGGCAATAACCGCAGGATCTCTACCATTGGAATGAAGAGATCCATTTTTATATTGAAGAACGGTTTTTTTCCTACCAGTTGGATACCATTCCATTGCACACCCATGAGGAACACCCTCTTCATAAGGAATGACAGCAGCGCGTTTTCCCTTCTCGTGATATCTGATCACCTCACCGATAATCTTCCCATTTTCATAAATCACCTCTTCTGCTTTTTCTGCATTGGGGTGATAGGAAACCATTAATCCATCTCTTTGTCCCTGTTTAAACCCACAAGTTCCTTGCAGCGTTCCATCTGGGAAAAAAAGCTTCATGGTTCCATGTAACACTCCACGATCATAGATCATTTTCTTCTCTAATTTCCCTTCGGCTGTAAAAAACAAACACACACCATGAGGTACAGCTTTTAATTCCTCCCCATCCTCGATTACAGATAGATCTGTTTCTGTTTTAATCTGTCCATTGGGATAGAGTAAAATTTGCTTAACAACTTGACTCGGTTCCCGATCATAGAATACCACTTTTTTAGGATTTGAATTGGGATAGGTTTCTATAATCTTAGAAGACCAGTGAGGTTGACGCATTTTAGGCCCAACTTCAGAGCCAAAAGATATTTTTACACACAAAAGACAAAAGGTTAAAAAGACAAATCTTAGCATAATTAGGATCTCCTTGAAATAACTATTTTTTCACTTAAGCATAAAACAGGTATCTCTTTCAGACAAGCTCTTAAGAGCCTGTTTAAAATCTTTTCAAAAGTAGAACAATAAAAGCGAGAACCACCATATTCAGGCTTGTATGTAGTTTTCTTTCGCAATTTTTCCATAGCCTGCGACATTTTTCTATCCACGCAAAAGAACGCTCTATAACCCATCTTTTGGGAATAACTGTAAAAGTATGAAGTGTATTTCTTTTGGCTATTTCTAACATACATCCTAATATTTCCTGGACACTCTTTATA
>NZ_JAAVTY010000051.1:0-10045 GCF_018642185.1 Candidatus Rhabdochlamydia sp. W815
CCAATTCAAACGGCTAGCTTAATGGGGTTCAAGTCAACGACTTGAAACTTGTCGTTAATCCTATATTTTTCTATACGATTGAATCGGAACCAATATATTCTAATATTTCCTGCACACTCTTTGCAAATCTTTCTCCAGAATATCCTCACTTTTGAAAAGATTTTAAACAGGCTCTTAGAAGAGATACCGAAAATAACAGATATTTTGAAATGTAGGATAAACGACAAGTTTCAAGTCGTTGACTTAAATCCCATTAAGCTAGCCGTTTGAATCGGCACTAGTATATCCCTCCCCTATCCCGGCATAGGATTCGCAGTTGGGAGTCCAGTATTTTTTCAACCATTCATAGTGGCGACGGATGATCTTCTGGACTTCCGCAGAGCCCGCTGAAGCGCGGTTTTTCCACTGCTTTGCAAGATCGTCAAGAATATGAACCCAGTCCTGATTGGTTTTTTCAAAATCTTCTTTGCTCATATTTTTGACATTTTCATTGGACTCTTTGATGGAATCCTTAATTGTAAAGGCTTCCAGAGTCATGAAATCCCAGGGCTTACGGATACTGCGTTTTATAGAGTTGTCTTGGATTATCAGTATCTAAAAAGTTTCTCTAACTAACTGTGCAAATTGTTTTAGCTCAGAAAACTTCGGATTTTTACAAGAAAGGGAAAATTATAAATTCAATTTATGGTCAAGAAAAACTAAAGAAATTATCAAATCTTTTTTATCAAAAAGCCCTGAGCAAAATGCACTTTAAAATAGATGAAGAATATGGTGTTACTTTTCTTGAATGCGCAGTTAAAAAGTTAAAAGCCTTAGGTGTCATTTAGAAGGCTGGGCTCAATGATTCTAGTTATGCGGTAATAGATATTCTTGTCCTTCTAGGTAAGGTTGAAGAGCTAAAGGAATATAAATGTTTCCATCTTTTTGTTGATGATTCTCAAGAAATGGAACTAAAATGCGCGGTGTTGCAATAGCTGTATTATTTAACGTATGACAGAATTTCACTGCACCATCTGATGTACGATAACGAACATTAGATCTACGAGATTGCCAATCGTGAAGAGAAGAACAGCTGTGGGTCTCTCGATACTTAGCTTCACTCGCTACCCAAGCCTCAATATCAAACATTCTTACTTTACCAAGCCCCATATCCCCTGTGCAACATTCAACAACTCTATAAGGTAATTCTAAATCTTGCATAATCTCTTCAGCGATTTGCAACAATTTATACAGCCACAAGAGAGATTCTTCTCTATCATTTTTACAAATGACAAATAGCTCGACTTTATAAAACTGATGTACACGGATAAGTCCTTTTACATCACGTCCTGCACTACCAGATTCTCTTCTAAAGCAAGGAGAAAACCCTGCATAGAGCATAGGCAATTGTTCTTCTTGTAAAATTTCTCCTGAATGCAGGCTATTGATAGGAACCTCGGCTGTACCTGAAAGATAGAGATTGTCTTTGGATAAAAAGTAGACCTGTTCTTTTCCTTCGGGAAAATGCCCTGTGCCATATAGAGCAAAATCTCGCACAAGCGATGGAACTGTGATAAGTTCAAACCCCTTAGAGCGTGCTTTACGCAAAGCAAATTGTAAAAGAGCCATGTCTAGCAAAACCATCTCATTTTTTAAGGCGTAGGTTCGAGACCCGCAAACCTGTGAAATTCTCTCTTCTGACCACCGATTTTTTTGTAAAATTTCTGTATGATTAAGAAAAGGAAAATCAAAGACAGGTGCCTGTCCCCATTTTTTAACGCCTACGTTAAAATCCTCATTTTCCCCAATGGGAGCTTCTTTAGCAGGAATATTAGGAACAAGAAGAAGATAGTCTCTTAAACGATGTTCTAAGTTATTTAAGATGGGTTTTAATTGTTCAATCTCAGATGCGATCTCTCTACCTTTTAATATAAAGTCCTCTCTTTCTTCTTTAGGACTTTGAGATACTCTTTTAGCATTAGCATTACGCTCTGTTTGCAAAAGCTCTATTTTTTTTTTACAATCTGCAACTTGGGCTTCGCATAGCAATAATTCCTGTAAATTCAGATTAACATTTTTCAGTCGTATTGCTTCTTGTACAATTTTTTGGTTGTCTTTAATAAATTTCAGATCGAGCATGGGATTTACTTAGAGTTTATTTTTTTAACACTTAACTTATAGCACACCTTTGAGAATTGTGCACTAAGGCTTTTTCTTCTCCTATTTAAAATTTCTTTTTATAAGCAATTCAAAGCTCCATTGAATAACATTGAATTTTAACTCTATTTAAGATTAAAATAGCTTTTTTTAGGATTTGAAATATATGCATAAAACAAAGTACGTATTTATTACTGGTGGGGTTGTTTCTTCTTTAGGAAAAGGCCTAACTTCCGCTTCAATTGCTATGTTATTGGAGAGTCGCGGTCTAGAGATTGGAATGCTTAAACTCGATCCATATTTAAATGTTGATCCTGGGACAATGAATCCTTTGCAACATGGAGAAGTATATGTCACAGATGATGGAGCCGAAACTGACTTAGATCTAGGGCATTACTTTCGTTATACACATGCCGAGCTTTCTAGACTGTCTAATACAACTTCAGGACAGATTTACGAGACTGTAATTAGACGAGAGAGGAAGGGTGATTATTCGGGAAAAACAGTTCAAGTCGTCCCTCATATCACAGATGAAATTAAACAGCGCATTTTGCATTGTGGAAAAGATTCCTTAAATGTAATTTTAATAGAGGTAGGAGGAACTGTTGGTGATATTGAATCTTTACCTTTTTTAGAAGCAATTCGTCAATTTCGCCATGAGCGCCCTGATCAATGTATAAATATTCATCTAACCTACGTTCCTTATTTAAAAGCAGCTGGAGAAGTTAAAACAAAACCTACGCAGCACTCTGTACAAATCCTAAGAGAAATTGGTATTATACCCGATATTATTCTCTGTCGTACTGAAAATGCTTTAAAAGAGGAAATTAAGGATAAAATCAGCTTGTTTTGTAGTGTGCCAAAGACAGGAGTTGTAGACATCATTGATGTGGAGAGCATTTATGAAGTACCCATTCATTTGCATCAACAACGCTTAGATGAAAAAATTTGCCAAATGCTGAAACTAAAAACTCCATCATCTAATTTGACAAAGTGGAAAAAGATGCTACACAACCTATCTAATCCCAAAGGTAAAGTAGTGATTGGCATTGTTGCCAAATACCTCCAACACCAAGATGCCTATAAGTCGGTTTTTGAAGCTTTAAAGCATGGAGCGCTAGCTAATCAACTTGATCTTGAATTTCGCTTATTTGATGCGGAAAAAATCCCAGATAGTTCATTTTTTACAGAAGAAAACTGTGATGGATATCTTGTACCTGGTGGATTTGGAGAAAGAGGATGGGAAGGAAAGATTCAAATTGCTAAACACTGTCGAGAGCAATACATCCCTTATTTTGGTATTTGCCTTGGCATGCAAGTGTTATGTACAGAGTTTGTTCGCAATGTAGTGGGTTTAAGTGAGGCAAATTCTACAGAAATTAACCCTGATACTAAAGATCCTGTTATTTCTCTTTTAAGCGAACAAACAGAGGTCACTAATTTAGGCGGCACTATGCGCCTAGGAGCTTTTGCTTGTCATCTTCTAGCCTCTACTAAAGCGGCAAAAGCCTATGGCGTGAGTAACATTTCAGAAAGACATCGCCACAGATTCGAATTTAATAATGCGTATAAAGAAATCTGTGAAAAAAAAGGACTGATTTTCTCCGGAATTTTTGAAGAGGGAAATCTTTGTGAAGTCGCAGAAGTTAAAAACCACCCTTGGATGATTGGTGTGCAGTTTCACCCTGAGTTTAAATCAAAACCTACAGCTCCCCACCCTCTTTTCAAAGAGTTTATTAAATCTTCATTTTCATATAGAAATAAGGAATAACCCTTGGGTAGGCTTTTAGGCATCGATTTTGGTTTAACCCGTATAGGGATTGCCATTTCTGATGAGCGAAAAATTATTGCTACAGCTCTTGGAAATATCAAGACAAAAGATAAACCCTTAGAGGCCCTAGAAAATCTTTTAGCAAAATATTCTTCTATGGAGGCTATTGTAGTAGGACTTCCTTTGTTATTAAATGGGAAAGAAGGAGATATGGCTCTACGTGCACGCATGTTTGCTGCAATTTTAGAAAGTCATTTTCAAGTGCCTATTATTTTTTGGGATGAAAGATTAAGTTCTGCTCAAGTAGAAAGGTTTTTAACAGAGTGCGGAGTAAACCGAAAAAAACGTGCACAAATCAGCGATGAACAAGCTGCTGCTCTCATCTTACAAGATTATCTTAATTGTCATTCAAAAAAAAATTAAGTATATATTTTACTAAAGACCTGATGAAATTTTGTATTGATAAAAAAATGAAACAAATAGCAAAAGTATATGCCTGATTCCCCTCTTCAAGAACCTGGAATATCCACTCGATTTGTAAATCCCTGTATTCTGGTTATTTTTGGTGCTACAGGAGATCTAACCGCTAGAAAACTGCTTCCTGCTCTTTATAACTTAGCAAGAGAAGGGCAACTTGCTCCCCAATTTGCTTGTGTGGGGTTTGCTAGAAAAGAAAAGACAAATGAACAATTCCGTGAAGAGGTAAAAGAGGCTCTTAATCAATTTTCCAGAGCTAAACCCATTGATGAAACTCTTTGGAAGCATTTTCAAGAACAGATTTTTTACTACCAATCAGAATTCCACAATGAACAAGGATATAAACGCCTGCAAGGTTTTTTGCAAACCTTAGATGTAAAGCTGGATACTAGAGGTAACCGTGTTTTCTACCTGGCTACGCAACCTAGTTTTTTCCCTTTGATCTGCAAAAATTTGCATAAAGCAGATCTTATTTACAAGCTCCAAGAAACAAAAAAGTTTTCTCGACTCATCATAGAAAAACCTTTTGGGCATGACTTATCTTCTGCTCAAGATCTACAACAAAAATTGCTCTGTTTTTTACAAGAAGATCAAATCTATCGAATCGATCATTATTTAGGTAAAGAAACAGTACAAAACATCTTAGTCTTTCGTTTTGCTAATTCCTTATTTGAATCTTTGTGGAATAGAAGTTATATAGACCATGTGCAAATTACCGTTGCTGAAAGTATGGGAATTGGCACTAGAGGAGCTTTTTGGGAAGAGGCGGGACTAATGCGCGATATTGTACAAAACCACATGATGCAGTTACTCTCGCTTATGGCTATGGAGCCTCCCATTAACCTAGAAGCGGACTCTATTCGCAATGAGAAGGTAAAAGTACTACAAGCGATCCGTCCTTTTAATGAAGGAGACATGAATCAACATGTGATACGTGGGCAATACGGTTCGGGTTATATCAATGCAGAGTCCGTAGCTGGTTACCGAGAAGAAAAAAATGTCTCTGCTACATCAAATGTGGAAACGTTTGCTGCTTTGCGCTTATTTATTGATAATTGGCGCTGGTCAGGGGTTCCTTTTTATTTACGAGCTGGAAAACGATTGCCTAAAAGAACGACTGAAATTGCGCTTGTTTTTAAGCATCCTCCAGGGATTTTATTTCAAAATGTAGCAAAAAAAAATGAAGCAAATGTTCTTGCATTGCGCATTCAACCCGATGAAGGTACTTCATTAAAGGTCAATTGCAAAGTTCCCGGATTAACAGGCCCTATTCAACCGGTAAAAATGGATTTTCGCTACGGTTCTTACTTTGGTATAAACCCTCCTGAAGCATACGAAAGACTGATTTTGGATTGCATGTTCGGAGATAATACCCTCTTTGCAAGACAAGATGAGGTGTATAATTCTTGGAAGTTTATTACTCCGATTTTAGCGTATTTCTCAGCTAATATAGACAAAGATTTCCCCAATTACGCCGCAGGCAGCTGGGGTCCAAAATCTGCAGACCAGCTTTTATTGCAAGACAGAAGAAAATGGAGGCTCATTTAAAATGACCTCTACTCCTTACCCTGTATCTCCTGCTTACATTGAGCGGGAATTAAAAAGAATTTGGGAATCTTTAGAAACAAAAAATATTACAAGAGCCTGTCTCTTTAATTTAATCTTTTTTACCTATGATAATCCCCGTAAAGCCTACTTTCAAAAAGTTGTTCACTCAGTAGTGGAAAAATTTCCTTCTCGTGTGCTTTTTATCACTATCGATCAAGCTTCTCAAAAAGAAGAGTTGGTTATACAGGTTTCTATGCTTTTTTCTGGGAAAGCAGAGTACGATGTAGCTTGTGACTATATTGAAGTTCAAGCATCTTACTCTTCTCAAATGCGTATTCCCTTTCTAGTCCTTCCTCATATTTTACCCGATCTGCCGGTCTATCTAGTCTGGGGAGAGGATTTAGGCCAAAACGAACCCCTACTGCAATCTTTAGAACCTTTAGCAAGCCGGATCATTTTTGATTCTGAAGCAACTTGTAATCTTTCCTTATTTGCAAAGTATTGCTTAAAGCAGCAAAGCATTCATTACGATATAGCAGATTTAAATTGGGCTCGAATAGAAAATTGGAGAGATATTCTATCCACTGTTTTTTCCTCTAAAGAAAAATTAGAAAGAATACAACAAGCGCAAACTCTACATATTTTTTATAATGCGCAGCAAAGTACGTTTTTCTGTCATGCAAAAATTCAATCTTTATACTTACAAGCTTGGCTTGCCTGTCAGCTAAAATGGGAATTTAAAAGCTTAGAAGAGCAACAGCAGAAAATGATTTGTACCTATCAAGGAAAATCAGGACCTATCCAACTTTTTATTTCTCCAGTTGTTCATACGCACTTACCTACAGGCCTAATCGTTTCTATAGAAATTCTGCTTAAAGATGCTTCTTCTTTTTTATTTTCTAGAGATACAGAGCAACAAAATCATATTACTGTACAAGAGACCACCCCTAAGCAATGCGCCCTTCCAGCTCGTTATATTTCTCCCAAGGGAGGGGCTGGACATTCTCTTGTTCAAGAAATTTGCCGTCGAGGTAATTCTACTCATTATTTACAAGTATTAAACCTTCTACAAAATACCCATTTAAAGAATCCATGCTAATAGAAACTATAAAACCTCGCCCTTTAGACGAATCTAAAAATCTCATCGTTCCTGGTAACTATCAAAAAACTCTGACCTTTTGCGTAGAGCATTTTATTGCCCTTTCTAAACAAGCCTTAGCCGATCATGGATTTTTTGCGGTTGCTCTGTCTGGTGGTAGTACTCCAAAGGTCATTTTTGAAAAACTTTGCTCATCTCCTTATAGAGAACAAATGAATTGGAACAATATCTATATTTTTTTCAGCGATGAACGCGCACTCCCTCCTGATGATCCTAATAGTAATTTTCACATGGCTATGCAAGCAGGTTTTAATAAAATGCCCATTCCTACTGAACAAATCCATCGCATGGAAGCAGAAGTAGACATCGAAAAAAACGCTTTAAAATACGAAGAAACCATCTATAGAGTACTTGGAAAACGTCCTTTTGATTTAATTATGCTGGGAATGGGGGAAGACGGACATACGGCTTCTCTATTCCCGTTTACAGAAGGGTTAAATATCACTGATAGATTATGTATAGCTAACTATGTACCCCAAAAAAAATGCTGGCGGATGACCTTAACTTTTAGTTGTATCAATCAAGCCTCCAATATTTGTATTTACGTATTAGGAGCAAACAAAAGATACATGCTAGCCCAGGTGCTTTTTCATCCTAGCCAAAAGACCTTACCTGTAGAACAAGTGGGTACGCCTCAATCCAAGGCGCTTTGGATTGTAGATGAAGCAGCTACCATTAGATGATTTTCGAAAAAATCCACCTTTCCGGTTTCTAAATAGTAATAGCCACCCACTATTTTTAACTTCTTTTTCTCAATAAGCTTAATAAGCACAGAAGTGTTTTGTATTTGCTCAACTACTTGGTTTATATTCGCTGTAATTGCATTGAACAGGTGATTTCCTTTTAGATTACGTGTCTTTTCTACAGCAGGCTCGATTAATTTGGCAATAGTTGGTATATCAGAAGCTTGGTTAGTAACAACTGCAGATACAGCTCCACACTTTTCATGACCTAGCACTAATACAACAGATGAGCCTAGATGATTTGCTGCATATTCAATGCTGTCTATACCAATCGCATCAATAACATTACCAGCTACTCGTATAATAAATAGATCTCCTAAGCCTTGATCGAAGATAATCTCTGGGGGAACCCTTGAATCCGAACAGCCTAAAATAATCGCAAAGGGCTTTTGCGTAGTCTTTATAGCTTTTCTACGCATACCGGTTCTATTGGGATGCTTTAATTTATCAGAGGTGAACCTCTTATTACCCTGAACTAAACGCTCTAATGCTTTTTCAGGAGAAATCGCGTTAACTATAGACATAAAAAAATAGTAAATAATACATAGATCGATTTGTTTAAATATTTTCTTGTATATTAGTTAAAACAACACTTGTCAAAAATTTTATAGACGCTTTAATTTTAATGTTTTCTCTTTAAAAAAAGAGGAAACATAATTGTAAAAGATAAAATAAGCAAGGTAATAATTAAAGAAATGCTAACAGGGATAGGGAAAATAGGAGAAAGTATGATTTTTAATGCTATGAAAAGTAACACTGCTGATAATCCAAAGCGCAAGTAGTGCAGTCTTTCAATCGATTGATAAATAGCAAAGTATAAAGAACGTAAACCTAAAATAGCAAAGACATTAGAGGTGTATATAATAAAAGGGTCTGTAGTTATAGCAAAAATAGCAGGAATAGAATCTATAGCAAAAAGAATATCTGAGCTTTCAATAACCAATAGAGCTAAAAAAAGAGTGGTAATTTTCCATTTATCCCCTTCTTTTAGGATAAAAAAATCTACGTTCTTTTCTTTACAAAGAGGAAAAATTTTTTTAAGAGCTTTCAGAACAGAAGAGTGCTGTATATCAAAAACCGTTTTTTGTTTGAGTAACTTGTAAGCCGTAAATACCAAGAGAACTGCAAAGATGTAAAGCACCCAATCGAATGAATGCACTAGTTTTACACCTAATAAAATGAATCCAATCCGAAAAAATAAAGCCCCTAATATCCCCCAAAATAAAACCCTTTGCTGCTGCTTTTTTGGAATTTGAAAAGATTGAAAAATCAATAAAAAAACAAATAAATTATCAAGGCTTAATGATTTTTCAATTAAATATCCCGAAAAAAATTGCAATGCCACCTCAGAGCCTTGCCAAAAATAGATTCCTAAATTGAAAATTAAAGCTAATAAGATCCAAAAACCAGTTACTATCCAAGCTATTTTAAAATCCGTAATACGAAAATTTCGATGAAATACCTTTAGGTCTAGGAATAAGAATCCTATAATCAAAATATGAAAAGCAACCCAAAACCAAATTGATAATCCCATATTGCGTAGAATAAGCTGAAAAAAAGATTCTAATCAAGAAAGACCGTTAACGGTCTTTCTTGAAATGCTTAAAAAAACTCTAGTGAATAGACAACCGAGAAACCAATTCCCGACGACCATTTTCTGGAAATCCTTTCCGTGCATGTAAAATACGTGTATTGTCAAAAATTAAAATATCGTTGCTTTGCCATTTAACAGCCATTTTAATTTTTGCAATAATTTGTTGAATCTGATCTATCACTTCACTTGGGATCTCCGTATCATCTTCAAAAGTTACGCCAATGGTCTCTTTAGTCTTTTCAGGATTATATTTAGGATTCGTCTCTTACATATCTTCCAAAAATTCTTAGAGCCTGTTTAAAATCTTTTCAAAAGTAGAGCAATAAAAGCAAGAACCAGCATATTCAGGCTTGTATGTAGTTTTTTTTCGCAATTTTTCCATAGCCTGCGACATTTTTCTATCCACGCAAAAGAACACTTTACAATTCATCTTCTAGAAATGACTATAAAAGTACGAAGTGCATGTCTTTTTGCTATTTCTAAGAGAATGTTTAAAATCTTCTCATTAAGGTATAATGATAGTTTTCATAAAACCTTTGGAGGTAGTTATGACCCGCTCTTATCCAAGCGATATTTCTCGTAAACAATTTAGCAAAATCCATCTAATACTTGAGTCT
>NZ_JAAVTY010000052.1:0-9889 GCF_018642185.1 Candidatus Rhabdochlamydia sp. W815
TCCTTGCTTGCTCATGTCATCTGTCTTTAGTTAAAAAATAAAAAGATCTGGTATCATAGCGAAAATTTATATTCAATTCAAGATAGGTTCATAAGCAAGAATTAACAGCATTAACAAGAAAAGCTTTACAAAATGAAAATCAGCCCTCTGTATAGGATAATTTTTTAATCCCTTTTAAAACTCACCTTACGCACTCTCTATAGAGGATCGTGCTGCTTATCAAGCCACTTTTTCCCTCTGTATGTTCGTAAGGTGAGATACTTAAATGATTTTTTTCCGAATCTCGTTGAGATTAGTGATAACTTCTCGAATAGTGTATGATAAGCGATTCATCGTAAAAATAGACCACACCTATTCCTTCCATGACTTGGAAAATCCATAAACCCTGATGAAGAGATCTATTTCATAGATGCTGTGCATCCTGAACATCAGTCCCAAGCCGTATGTGGATGGATCAAAAAAGGCGTTCAAAAGATTTTGCAGACATCCGGGAAACAATTGCGATTGCATTTTGCTGGAGCTCTTTGCCTGACAGGAATGAAGATTTTTACAGAGGAATATAAGACAGTTGATGCCGATGCAATGCTCGATTTTTTCAAGAAGCTAGAAAAACAGACAAAGGCTCGAATTATTCATGTAATTTTGGATAATGCGAGATCAAACAAAAATAAGAAACTAGAAGAGTTTCTGATGTCTTCTAGGATTAAAGTGCATTATCTCCCTCCTTATTCGCCGAATTTGAATCCTATCGAACGCTTGTGGAAGATCTTAAGGGAAAAGACGGTATACAATCGATATACTAGTTTAATTTCAAATTAAGAATTACATCTTGGTATTTTGAAAAAAATCTCTTTACCTTCATAGAAGATATTATTCTTTGCTTAAAGATTTTTATATGGTTTAAATTCTTAATTTGAAGCCAAACTAGTATATAGTGGTTCCGATTCAATCGTATACAAAAATATAGGATTAACGACAAGTTTCAAGTATTTGACTTGAACCCCATTAAGCTAGCCGTTTGAATCGGCACTACTATATATGACTCCCAAACAATATGCCTCTGGAGAAGTGCAAAGACAGGAAAGAATTTCGAAATGTGGATCCAATGAACTTAGGTCTTTGTTAGTTGAGGCTGGAATGGTAATGCTCACACGAAGTAAGAAATGGAGTAAAGTGAAAGCTTGGGGTTTAAAAATTATGCAAAAAAAAGGGATGAAGAAAGCCGCTTTAGCAGTAGGTAGAAAGTTATCCGTGATCATGCACAAGATGCTGATCGAACAAAAAGAATTTATTTATGGCGAGCCAAAAATAGCTTAAAACACATCTTTTTAGAAATAGAAAAGTACATTAGGAAAAGCAGCTAAAATTTTTGTAGGAGAAAAACCGAAGAAATAGGCAAAGACGACAAGAAGTTGGCTCTTAACCCATTTCATTTCGGATAGCATAATGGAGCGAAGAACCTCAAATAGTTTTCTTCAAAAAAAGACTCCGCAGAGAACCCTGGACTTACTCTCCCGCATTAAACTTTGCTGTCCAAGATCTTAAAAAACGCCTTTTATTTTGCAAGCAAAATATCGGCTCGGAGAGCTTATGAAGAATTAATAGAATTTATATTCCCCTTGTGTGCAATTAGAGAACTAGTTGTAAGGGGAAAATACAAAGTGATATATCTTTAAGCTAAGATTGAGATTAAACGGCTCTTTTCTTTAGACTTGCCTTCAGTTCTAAAATCGATTAAAATCACGGCTATTAAAATCTTAAGTTGGTTTAAGCTCTATGTCGCGCGTACCCCTTATTATTGCAAATTGGAAGATGTATAAGTCTGTTAAAGAAGCGAGAAGCTTTATTAACAGTTTGATCCCTTTGATTGCATCTTCAAAGAGACGCATTTTTATAGCACCTTCTTATCCTGCGATTCCAGTGTCTGTGGAGACTGCGGGTAATAGCTCTATTGTGATCGGTGCTCAGAATATCCATGATCAAATAGAAGGTGCATTTACAGGGGAGGTCTCTGCAAAAATGATCAAGGAGTGTGGAGCTCAATTTTCCCTCATTGGCCATTCGGAGCGAAGAGAGTATTTTCAAGAAAGCAATCTATTGATTAACCGCAAGCTGAAGCGCTCTCTTAAAGAAAAGCTCATACCGATTTTATGTTTAGGAGAGACGCTTCAAGAAAGGAAAGGGGGATTAGTAGAGGTTACTTTGAGAACCCAGCTTGAAGAGTGTCTAATGGCCTTAAGTGAAGAGGAAGTAAAACAGGTTGTGATTGCCTATGAACCCGTCTGGGCTATTGGTGCTGGTAAAACGGCAACCAAAGAGGAAGCACAAGATGTGCATGCATTCATACGTAATTATATTCAAAACTTAATGGGAAGAAGAGTAGCCGATGATTTACCCATACTGTATGGTGGATCGGTAAAACCAGAAAACATATCGAATTTAATGGCTGAGCCTGACATCGATGGAGCACTTGTTGGAGGAGCTTCTTTAGATGTTATCTCATTTGCCCAGATTGTTAATTTTTAGAGGAAATTTATGACTTTTGTTTTTTATCTTGTAATTTTTTTATTTATCTTGCTCTGCGCTGTTTTATGTCTTGTGGTATTAGTACAAGAGAGCAAAAGTTTAGGTTTAGGAGCCTCTTTTGGAGGAGATCCTGGAGATTCTTTATTTGGCACATCTACAGCAGATATTTTAAAGAAGTTTACAGCTTATTTGGGAATTATCTTTATTATTTCATGCGTAGTACTATCTCTATGGACCGGAGCTTTAAGCCGTAGGACTTCTTTAAATCCTACAATAATTGAAGAAGTGCAGCATTGATTTATGTTGGCTTCTCTTCGCTATTATGGCGATCCCATCTTAAGAAAGATCTGTAAACCAATTACTGTAATCACAAATGAAATCAGGCAGCTGATACAAAGTATGATTGCGATCATGGATAAACATGATGGAGTTGGTTTAGCAGCTCCTCAATTAGGCCATGATATTCGTTTATTTGTTCTACGCAATTATGTCGATTTGGAAAATGATAAGTGGAAGCTATCTGAACCTAGAGTGTATATCAACCCAAAGTTATCCTTTCCTAGAAAAAATCAAGTAAAAGAAGAAGAAGGGTGTCTTTCTATTCCTAAACTTTTCTATAAAGTCACAAGACCTGATTTTGTAGTTGTAAAAGCTTTAGATCTCAGTGGGAATCCTTTTACAGAAAAGATAGATGGTTATAATGCACGTGTGCGCATGCATGAAAATGATCATCTCAACGGTGTGCTTTTTATCGATCATCTGGATGCAAAAACGCGTAAGGAGATCAAGCCTCTTCTTAGAGAAATTAAGAAAAAATACCAGTCTATTTAAATAAGGATACAGCTGCTGTAAAGCGATTGTCATTAGGCAGACGTTCGTAAGATAATCTTAACTGCCAGCTACAGGTAAGCATGGTGAAAAGATCGATTTTTCCTGCATGATAACTTGGTTCGCTTTTGCGCCTCCATCCATGTTTTGTTTGCACAAGGCAACTCCACTTAGGTCCTAGGCGAAGATAACCTCGGGCTAGAATCGTATTGCGCCCATCGGAGAGAGAAGTATCTAAAAGCTCCGAGATAGGTCTTGTAATCTCTAGTAAAAAGTTTTTATGGTTAGCCTTGCGCCAGTCAAAAGCGCTTCGGTGACGAAATTCTGCAGCAAGCGCTAAATCTTCATTTAATGTCCATTCTGCAGATACATTGACAAAATCCCAAACTTGATTTTCAAAATTTCTTGCAATGGTGGTTTTTAAAGCAACGGAAGAAAAATTGCAGCCAAGAGATAAATACCCTTTGGGGAAATTTCTATCAAAGGCGCGTTTCCCAAAAAAACCATAGGTGTAAATTTCACTGGTAAAAGTAGGGACAAAGTAAGAAGTAATGGGCCGGATTAAATCATTGCGTATACCAAGTCGTAATTGATTGAGCTGAGTATAGGCATCATCTATGTCAAAATAGAAGTGTTTATTTAAGCCTAAAACCGGACGAGTATACCCTTGTGCGTGTGCATAAGGTTCAATCACATGTCTCATGCAAGAGTAGGAGGCAACAAGGCGGGTATGAACTTCTATTCCATAAAAAGCAGTAGCCTGTATTACCGCTTGGTCAGAGGAATTATTACTGTAGAAAATTCCCGTTGCTCCTATATTGGGCGTTAACATGAAAGGACCAATAGAAAGCGGGCGGTAGAGTTCATGATAGGCTTGTACTCTACCTGCACGTGTTTGCGCAGGAAGGTGTAGAGCATCTAACTGAGATCTTAATGGATTGGTGTATATGTAATCAAGAAACCCTCCATTAAAGTTATTAATAGAGATAATTCCAGAAGAGCCTAAAGTAAAGGGACGTATACCTAAAAAGAAAAAAGGGAGTTCTTGATCAATGCTCTGAAAAAAATTAATACGCGGTTGTAGATTGAAATATAAAAAAGCTTGGTTAAATTCCCTAGAAATGGTTAATAGAGTGCGTTGTTGTGTATTAATTTCAAAATCTTCGCTTTTAAAATCACCCACCATTTGCGAATCGCTTAATTTGTCATAAGTAAGATGGACTTGTGTTTTTTGATCCTTGCTTAAGTAATGATACAAACCCTGTAAGCGATACCTATGAGGGCTTTTTTCATCAGGAAAACTTTTATCATGGGCTCCGTAGCTACGTGTAACAAAAATGGTACGCTTATCTTGAGAAAGGTATTCGGTTTCTAAAGCTGCTCCAAAACCTCTTTTCATTCGATAATCCAAGCGAAAAAAGCAATCTATATCCTTCCATGAAAAGAACCGATAGCGCGCAGTAAGTCTTGGTCCTAGAATTTTATCCCATACCACCTTATAGCGAATAGGAGAATTTTGAAACGCTTTTAAGTTGCTTTTAAATAAAGGAAGCCAGAAGAGAGGGACTTTAAAAAGCCGGAAATGAATGTTTCTTGCAGATAACAGATGATTTTTTGTAATAGTAGCTGTATTTGCTTGTAGATCCCAATCCGTATCTTGATTTTCACATGTAGTTACAAAAGCATTTGTGATAGAAAAAGTGCCATCTTCTAGAAGCTCAATTTTATCTCCTCCTAGAAACCACATATCTACAAATGTTTTACCGCAGATAACAGTCCCTCTACGGTGAATAAAATCGTATTCTAATCGAGACCCTACAAATACACGATTACCCAGCTCTAGCATTAAATCGTCTTCTGCTAGAATTTTTTGTATGAAAATTCCATTTTCCGTTTTATTGATATAGGTCATTTTTCTAGCTTGGATTCGTATGCCTCTGGATTTAGCTACCCCCCCTTCTTCTGTAGAAAGAACCCCGTTGGAAAAACTGGGATTTTTTAAATCAATAGTCAGATCATCTAACTCAGAGCAGCTATTTTCAAAACAAGGTAAATCTGGTTCAGAAGCTAAGGCACTTAAGAAACATAGGGAAAAAATCAACAGAAAATACATGAATCATTGCTTTAAGGTTACATCGTGAAATTTAGCAGTTTAAAGCTATTGCAGAGTTTGGATCAATAGACCTGCGATCAAAGGTCGATTTTTTTGATGTCCTTGTTGTAAACTATCTAGTAGAACATCAAGACCTTCTTTTGTATGCTGATTGCTAATCACCTGATAGCAGCTGATTAGCAGCTGTGAATTTTCTTCGGGAGTTAATTCAAAGGCGGTTTTGTCTTTAAAATAATTCTCTCTTGTTAAGAGGGGACGAAATTGAATGATTTGCCTATTTTGCTGAGAATGAATCCATTCTAGAATGAGCTGCTTAGAAGGTGTATTTTTATTGAGTTGAAATAATGCAAGATTGCAATAGTTGCGAATTAAGGGTATTTTTGCTCTTTGAGCATGTTTTTCTAATAAAGCAATTGCCTTAGGGGTCTGTAGATTTTGTAATAAAGAACTTATACCAGGAATTAACTCCAGTTGTCTTGCATCAAGAAGAAAACTGGCTAAATCTACAAATGCATCAGGAGATAGCTCGATAGATTTTCTTAAGATTTCTTCTTTTACATACAAAGAAAGCCCGACTAAATCATAAAAAGAGTGTTTCATATGCTGTTGCATAGAAGGAACTACTTTCCATGCGGTAAAGGCATTACCGATTGTCATTTGAGGCTGAAATCCAAAATCACGACTATCTCTAACAAGAAACTCTTTTACATAAGGCAGGCAACGCTCATCTTTTAAATCAAGTAGGGAGAGCATAGCATTAAAACGAATCTGTAGATGGTTTTCTTGGAGAAGAGAAATCAGTACTTTTTCCGATCCCATAATTTTACCCAGTAAGGCAATGGCAAATAGATTTTTCTCTTTTGCTAAAGAAAAGATTTTTTCCTTGGCACTTTCTTCTCCTAGTAAATACAGCGAATAATTAGCGGCTAATTTCACATTATCATTATTAGAAAGGCTTAGATTTCGCAAAATGGATAGAGCATGTGTATCTTTTAAAGCTCCGAGAGCAAAACAGCAAGCTTCTTGTTCTGCAGGATTAATGTGAGAGGCTTTTCTACGAATATTAGGTAATAGCTCTTCGTATCCAGCTTTTGCAGAATGTAAAATAGCTTCAATGCGCGTTTTTTGAATAGGGTCATCGAGTAGTTGTTTGAGTAATAAAACGGCATCGGAAGAGCCGACTAAAGCAAAAAATTGAGGAAAAAAAAAGCGCATTTCAGGAGGTAGTTTATGCATGAGAGATTCTACTTGACCCACGGAATTTCGTGTTTTTCTAATGGCTAATTGATAAGCTGCTTCTAGCCTTGTATACAAAAAACCAGAGGACATGGCTTTATTTAAAAGGGATTCAAATCGATCATCTTGTAATTGTCCAATCAATTGCAAAGTAGCAAGTTGCACTTCTGGATGCCTACTTGTAATTCCTGATTCTAAGATTTCTTTTGTAGTTTGGATTCTAGCAATCTTCAATCCCAATAGAGAAATGAGTTGTTCTTCGCTCTCTAAACTTTTAGCACCTTGTTCTAAAATCATTTCAGCCATGCGCTGCAATGCTTCAAAATCATGCCGCCCCAACTCTTCTTTATACCGTTGATAGAGGGTGATTGCTTGCGAGATCTCTTTAGATTGTACCAGATAGAAAATATGTAATGGATTAACCTTTGTTTGCAGAGTTTCTGCTTGTAGGTGAGAATAGATAAAAGATATGCAAAAAAGAAACTTTAAGGTTTTTTTAAATAATGCCATAAATTTACCTGCATTTTAGAAAGGAGCTCTGTTACTAGATTAATCGGTAATCCCATTATATTGTAATAACATCCTATAATTCGATGGATCAAGATGCTTGGTTGAGTCTTGAATGCCATATCCACCTGCTTTATCTAAGCAAGGATCATTTTTATGATAGAGTCTAATTTGTTCTTCTGTAAGTGGATTAAAAAGAACATAGGATTTCTCTAATCCACTATAACAAATACATTTTTTATATAACAGATACAGCCGTTATTACTACATGCCATTGATTTGAGAGCTCCATTAGCATAGTAAAAGCTTCTTCTTCATTTTTAGGTTAGTCTTTTCAAGTTTGAAGTGCAAAGAATGATACTTTCATCAAAATGAGAAGAATGCTGGGTAAAAGGAAGAGAAAAATAGCGCAAAATTTCCGAACGTCTAGGCGAGCTTGATGCTAGAATTAACATGTAAAAGGTCTCTTATAAACCAGATTACCCTGTATCTTCTTTTTTCTTAAGCTTTTTGGAAGCTGTCTTGTGAATAAGAAGCTCTGTATGATCAACCCAGATAGGAGAACTCCATGCAATATGGCCATTTTCTTGCGTTACTCTAAGATAGTAATAGATAAAGGGAGGACGTTCATCGGGAGATTGTAAAGAGATCTTTGAGATAGATTCGGTATCATCAATAGCAAATTCATATTCTGTTTGATTAGGATTCATTATTTTAAATGGAACGCCATTGCGAACAATGACAATTTCTTTGATATTTTCTGTTGTTGCTATAAAACCTGTAAGATGACGATTAAAAATCAAACCGGGTTTGATTTTTGTGTTTAATTCGCTTCCCATGCATGCTCCTGCAATGAAAAATCCTAATACAATTTTATCCCCAGTGGTTGCATAGCAAGATCTTTGATAAAGTGCCTGAAAAAGAGATTCTCTTGTTTGTTCTACTGCTATAATGGCTGTTAATCCAGCAGAGTATTGCACTTGTGAGCCTTCATAAAGACCATTGTATACTCCACGATCATCTAAGCCACCCGCTACAAAACCAAAACGACAGTTGCGATTTAGAGCTTGTCTGATAGAGCCTTTTTCCGATTCTACAATCTCTTTACCATTTTTTGCCGTAATGGGTCTGAGGTTTCCTTCTTTTCCTAAACATTCGGAAGAGCCCCAGCAATTGTAAATTTCCACAACTCTTTCAAAATCGGGGTCAAATTCTTTAAAATTTGTCTCCATTCCTTTTGCCATACTAAAGGAAGCAATAGATAAGATCTCCTTAGGAGAATGGGCTCTATAGATCTTTTTCAAGGAGCTATTTTTAGCGTCTTTTTTGCGCAAGATAGGTTTATTGTCTTTAGAGTAAATCAGCTGATGAATTCCTTCTTCTAACGGTTTTCCTACCCATTGAAATCCTAAAAAAGTAGAAAATCTTAAATCCTCGTTAAATTCAGCAATTTGTGAAGAAATGACTTTCCATGTGTCGTTAGAGGTTTCTTCTGTATTTTCAAAAGAGGAGGTAGCAAAGAAATTAAAGTTTTTCTCATCACGTAAATAACGAAGACAGTTTTCAATATTATCGCCCGCATCAAATCGCTCTGATTCCCCATGTAGCTGTCCCCAGAAAATGCTTTTATCTGCATCTGAGTCTGTAGAGCATTTAATAGGGGATGAATAAAATACTTCTTTTGTTGTTAGATTGCGCAATTCAATCCTATAGATACCAGCTTCTCCAAAATATAGATTGGGAATGTTGATAAAACCGGTTTCTGGAACAAATAGCTTCCAATTTAAATTCTCGCGCAAATTTTTATAAGAAAGCTCAATTAAAGTGCCCTCAGGTGCCTGATGGGTTAAGTTCCCATAGCAGTCCTCAAAACGAATAATTACATCAAAACGCTTGTTTTTAGAAACCAATGAAGGAGCTATGATGCGAATATTTTCCAGAGAGCTCCCTTTAACATCTAAAGTAAAAATCTCAGGCTCTTTCCAGTCGCCTTTTCCTTTGGAATCAATATAAAGGTGAAAAGCCCGTTTTCTCTGTAGAAAGGTTTGAGCTCGATTTCCCTCTTTTGAGCCTTCACTAGCACCTATAATGATGATTGCTGTCTCTCCCGCTTTTAGATCAGAGCTCAGGGTGCACTCAAAGGTAGACTGACCTGTTTTTTTAGCGTTAATAGACTTACCTTCAGGGGTTTGTATCCAAATTCGATTTTTCTTTTCTTGAGAGCTAGCCTCAGGTATTTGCCAGTCGCTAATTCTGCCCTGAGAAAAAAGGTTAAATTTTAAAATAGTACCCTTAGGCAGTGTTACAGCAGTAGTGTAAAAAAATTTCCAATTTGAAACTTGACCAGCAAAAGCCAGATTAGGCTCGCAATAACAGATCGATCGACGCATGAAATCTCCTGATATTATCCAACGAACTGATATTGTGCCTGATAAGGTGATTCTTTAGCAAGAGGGTTAAAAATAAAGAGGTTTTTACCCAAAAAAACCCTTAAGAAAAGGCCCTTTCAACCTCGAAGTGCACAAAAAAGAACATATAAATACTTGAAAAAACATCTATTGTGCACCCGAGCATAGCATGTTTGTAGATAATCTCCTAAACACTTCTAGTGGAGTTTTGAAGTTGAGAGCCTTTCTAGGTCTGTTATTTAGCATAAGTTTCCACCCCTTCCATATCCTT
>NZ_JAAVTY010000053.1:0-9549 GCF_018642185.1 Candidatus Rhabdochlamydia sp. W815
ATTAATGTTTGGACTACTGGGATATTGGATGAATTTCTTAAGTCGGCAAGTATCTTTAAAACAGTAAATTTAATTCAAGATAGGTTCAAGTAGTGTAAGTTTAGCTCAGCATGTAATTTTTGTAAGCGATCAACTTGTAAAGCTAGGATGGATTTATCATCTTTTTGCTCTGATAAAAGAGCTCTGTATTCTAATAAAACAGATTGCAAATCAGAACGTATTTTTTGTAACTCACTAGAAACCTCAGATAGTTCTTGACGTGTTTCTTGCAAGCGAGTGTTTTCCAAGGTGTATTCTGTTCGCAAACTGAATAGTTGAGTAGATGTTTGCTCTGTTTTAACTTGTAAATCGTTATAACTTTTAAGAACATTTGCTAATTTATCATAGCTCCAAGAGATTTGTTGATGTAGATGGTTTAGCTCTTTGATTCTTTGTAGAGTCGTATCGCTTTTTTGCAAGGTTTGTAGCTGGTTAAGAATTTCTTTTTCGCTTTCTAATTGACCAGATTGTTCTGTTGATACTTTGGAAATTAACTCCATTAAGTATTTAGTTATTGTTTGTTGCTTTTCCATATTTACAGAAAAAGCACTGAGTTTTTTCTCTGCTTCTTGAATTCCTGTTGTAGTAGGTTTCAGATCTACAAGGTTGACACGTAATTCTTCAACAGAATCAAGCAGATCTTTGCTGGTTTGACTTAAATAATTTGTATGAATAATCAGCTTTGTCACTTCTGTTTTTAGATTTCCATTTTCTGTTGTGAAATCAACGACGATATCTCTTTGCTGGGTGACTAAAGAGCTTAATTCTTGATTATGAGCAGCAAGGTTTTGATTTTGTCTTTCTAGGTCTTCGACACATTCTCTCATTTTTTTTAAACTCTCATAATGGCGTATGAATAAAGCTCCTAAACTACACACCCCGGAGAGCGCTACAAATGCGCTGCAAATAAAGACCGTTTGTGTAAAAAAAGTGATCACAGCACAACAGACGGAAATAATAAGGCCTGCAAGCATGGTCTTTTCTTTCCAATCAGCTGTTTGCGTTATATTCAAGATTTTTTGATTAATGGGAGAGAAGATATAATTTGTAGCTGTTTGAATAGATGAAATAAGCACTTTTTTAGCTCCTTTATGATAAGATGAAGAAGAATCTAATAAAGATCAAAATAAAACATCTTATAAAGATTTTAAAATTGATTCTTTGTCAATAAAATGATCTAAGGTAAAAAGGGATGTAAGGAGATAATAAATGCGAGAAGAGATTACAGAAGAGCAGTTTGCGATAGAGACATTAGAGCGATATTCAGGATGTGAAGTTGCAAAATTTCAATCAAATCTATTGTTAACCAATTTCCCTAGATATGTAGAGTACTTTGCAAAAAGTAGATCTGTGTCGGTTATCGAAGGATCGATGTTTAAAGTGGCTCATTGCCCAGCAGAAGATATCAGCATTTTAGATTTTAAAATTGGCTCACCTGCTGCTGCCTTAGTGGTTGATTTGTGTTCCTTTTTACCGATTAAAGCAAGTTTGCTTTTAGGAATGTGTGGAGGCTTAAGAAGGCGTTATCAAATAGGGGACTATCTTGTTCCAGTAGCAAGCATTCGAGGGGAGGGAACGTCTGATTTCTATTTTCCTTCTGATGTGCCCGCTTTATCTAATTTTTTGATGCAAAAAGCGGTAACCGATGTATTGGAACTGCAAAAAGCGGTTTATCATATTGGCATCACCTATACGACAAATATGCGTTTTTGGGAGTTCAATGAAGAGTTTAAGAACTTACTCAAAGCCACAAAAGCACAAGCCATTGAAATGGAATGTGCCACATTATTTTCAGCAAGCTATAAGCGCAAGTTTACATTAGGAGCTCTTCTACTCGTTTCTGATCTACCACTAGCTAACTTTGGAGTAAAGACCAAAAAAAGTTCAGAGTCTGTTTATCAGCGCTATATGGCCGATCACGTTGAAAAAGGAATAGACATCATTAAACGCTCTCGAGAGATGCAAGAACAACGCATTAAAGGAGCCTATCATCGCAATATCGGAATGGGTGTCAAAAGTCACTCGCGTTAAAAAAAAGCAATCCACAATTGCTTTAGGTTAGCTCTTGTGGATTGCTAGTTTAAGCTTATTTATTAAAAATAAGTCCCAAATCTGCAAAGATAAGATCTTTTTTTGGGTCCATTTTAGGTTCTAGAGATCCTATGGAGTTGGAGTTGGAACAGTCCCGCAGCATATTGCCCAACACATAGGAGGAAATGCTCCACCCGTTGATGCTAAACAAGTCGACATACAAAGAGCAAAAAGACCAAACCCTGCATCAGCTGTTGGAATACTGCTCATTGCTTGTACAGATCCAAGTAAAAAACCTGCTTTGACAAGTTTACTAAGCGTTAATTTATTTGCGAGATAGGTTGCTCCTTCTTGCATAGCTTTAAATATAGGTTCTGCTATAGAATTTACTATGACAGGTTTATTGATCTCTAATAGACCAACGGCATGAAAAGGACCTTGTAAAGATTGTAATGGGAAATGCATTTGCATAAAGTTTCTCCTTTGGTTACATGCTAAAGCTCTAAAAATAAGAACAATGCTAAAAAACGGGCCCACTTTATAACTTGTATGAGAAAAAATGTCTATATTTTTTTAACAGGTAAAAATATTTTCCATTTAAGCTAAAGAATCTCTTGAGCTCTTAATCGGAAACTCTTTTTTTAGAGCAGCAATGACGCTCTCTTCGAGTTGCTTGGGGTGAGTAATTTTAGGTAGAGCTAATAGTTTCTTTAAGGTGGTTTTCCCGCTTTGTTGTTGTGTGGTAAGAGTCATCTTACTAAATTTGAGCAGCGTGAATTGATGGGCAGAGGCAAATATTCTTAAGCGTGTTAAATGATAGAGCCAAAGTATTTGCATAGGATAAGCGCCAAAGCGGTCTGTTAACTCTACAAGAAGAGTATCTAGTTCTTGAGAGGTAGTAGCATCTCCAAAACGGTGGTAAATTTCCATACGTAAAGTGGGCTCATTTATGTAGGTATCAGGAATGAGCGCGTCAAAAGAAAACTCCATTTTGGTTTCTGTAAAAGAGATGGCTTTATCGTTGCTTAGTGCATTTACCGCTTTTTTTAGCAATTTACAATAGAGATGAAATCCAATAGAAGAGACTTGTCCTGATTGTTGTGTGCCAAGTATGTCGCCTGCTCCTCTGATCTCTAAATCGCGCATAGCAACTTTCATGCCTCCTCCGTAGCCGGAGGATAAACTCAGAGCTTCTAAACGTTTCAAAGTAATTTCAGGAAGTTGTTTTTTAGTTGGGACTAAAAAATATGCATAGGCTGGTTTATTCCATCTGCCTACTCGGCCTCGCATCTGATAGAGATCAGCTATTCCAAATGTATCAGATCGGTCAATCAAAATGGTATTGGCATTGGGGATATCAATCCCATTTTCTACAATGGTAGTGGAGACTAAAATATCTGCTTCTCCTTGTTTAAAGGCATGAAAGACCGCATCGATTTCATCAGAAGACATTTGCCCATGTCCTACTACGATACGCGCTTCTGGGGCTAATTTTTGTATTTCTTTAGCGATTTGAAAAATAGTTTCAATGCGATTATGAATGAAGAACACTTGTCCATCGCGCAATAGCTCTCTGGCTATAGCATTTTGTATAACAGAGTGATTGCGCTCTGTGATTATCGATTTAATGGGCAGGCGATCTTGCGGAGGGGTATTGATCATCGAGATTTTCTTAATACCAATTAAGGAAAGATACAAAGTGCGAGGAATCGGTGTCGCAGAAAGGGTTAAGCAATCAACGCCTATTTTTGTGGTTTTTAAACGCTCTTTTGCGCGGACTCCAAACCGTTGTTCTTCATCGATAATGATGAGACCTAGGTTTTTAAACCGTACATCTTGACTAATTACCCGTTGGGTACCGATTAAGATATCAATGGCGCCCTCTTGGAGAGATTGAAGTGTTTTTTTTATTTGAGAAGAGGAGCAAAATCTACAAGCAAGTCCTATTTGGACGGGAAAGTTTGCCATTCTTTGGCAAAATGTCTCGTAGTGCTGCATGGCTAAAATAGTAGTAGGGACAAGAACTGCAACTTGTTTATGCCCATCACATACTGCCTTGAAAGCAGCGCGCATAGCTACTTCTGTTTTTCCATAACCGACATCTCCACAAATGAGACGATCCATAGCTATCTCTAATTGCATATCTTGTTTGATAGCTGTGATGGCATTGATTTGATCTTCTGTTTCTATGAAGGAAAAATCTTCTTCAAAAGCTACCATTATCTCAGAATCAGCTGGGTAGGCAAATCCTCCTTGGACTGTGCGCTCTGCCTGCATGCGTAGCAATTGATCAGCGTATCCCACAATGGCTTTTTGTGCCATTTGACGCGTTTTTTGCCACCTTGCCGATCCTAATTGACTAAATGTGGGGATTTTGTCCTTAGTTCCAATATATCGGCTAATTAAATGAGATTGGGAGAGCGGGATAAAAAGTTTACTCTTTTCTGCATACTCAATCACCATAAATTCTGATATATCTCCTAAATGATTCGTCCGTTTTTCTGTTCCTATATAGCGGCCTATTCCATTATGAAAGTGCACCACAATATCACCAGGAAGTAATTCATGAAATTCAGAGATGGGGACAGAATGGGACTGGCGCCATTTTTGACGTCTAGGTTTTAAGCGATGAGAGAGTTCTGCTGTGGTGATGAGCGATAGTTTTGCATCTTTCAAGACAAATCCACTAGATAGATAACCGATTTGAAAATCGGTTTTTTCGAGTGTCTTGGTTTTTTCTTCCCATAAAGTTTTTTGCGCAAGAGTAGAGCAAATAAAATGCACTTGCATGTGAGGATGTCGGTGCAGAGCTTGTAGAATTTCTTCTGCTTGGATGGATGTTTGATTATCTAAAGTAGAGAAGAACTCAGCCACTGGAATAAAGGGATGTCTACATCTTTTGGTTTGTATCTGTTGGTTAAACATTTCAAATTGCAAAGGCTGGAGGGAGATTTGTCCCATGTACACCATGGGTTTTTCTTGAACAAAGGAAAGAGATTCAGCGCTCTCATGGCTTAAGAAAATTTGCGATAGAGGCTGCACACAAGAAAAAAACTCTTGAAAAGAAAGGACTAAACGATTGTGTAAAACAGGCATTTTTGTAAGAGAAACCAAACGGTCTTCAATAGCTAGTAGATCGTTAAAAATGACAATGGTATTAGGGCCTAAATAATCTAAAAAAGAAGTAAGTTTTTGTGTTTTTTGTAGAAGGGTAAGTTCAGATGCAGGACAGAGCCAACATTGTGTATGTTTTTCCGTTGTGATTTGCGTTAAAGGATCAAAAGATCTAATCTCTTGAATTTCATTGCCAAAAAACTCGATCCGAAAGGGAGACAAAGCAGAAGGAGGAAAAAAGTCGATAATCCCTCCTCTTACAGCAAATTCTCCTTTATCGCTTACTATGTTTGCACGCTGATAGTTTAAGAGTTCCAGATGCTTAATAAATAAGGAAAAATCGAGAAACTGATGGACGCGGTATTTTTGAAAAAGCGTACGCATGGTTTCTTTACAAGGCAATTTTTGCAAAACAGCCTGCAGAGGAGCAAAAACTACATGAGGAGAATCATTTTCCAAAAGAGAGTCAAGCACTTCAAATCGCTTTCCCATTAAATCAGAACTAGGTGCAATTTCTTCACCGGGCAGGGTTTCCCAAGCAGGCAACTCACAAAGGTGAGGCAGAGAAAACAACTGCATATCTTCGAGTAAGCTATCTTGAGATCCGCTACTGATGATAAGTACATGTTTGTTTATAATCTGAGATAACACCCAAATGATAACAGCTTTGGGCCCATCCCAAAGCTGTTCTATCAAAATAGATGGTTCATGAACTATGGCATCAAGAAATTCTTGTAATAGAGGATGGGTGGTTAGAATTTCTTTTAGGCGTTTTGTAAGAGCCATTTTTGTACTTGTTCAAATGCTTGTAATAACCCTTCTGGATTTTTGCCTCCAGCTTGAGCACTTTCTTTTTTCCCCCCTCCACCACCTGAAATAATAGGGACAATTTCTTTAATTAAAGAAGAAGCCAAAATTCCTTTTTGGCTAAGATCTTTGGACACTCTAACCATCACTTGACAACGCTCTTTTGTTGTGTGGGCTAAAATTACGACATAAGAGCTAAGCGCCTGTGCAATTTGTTCGCTTAAGGCATTTAACTCTTCTGTATCTACGATTTGTGCCATAAAAGGAATAGATCCAACATATTGCACTTTAGTCAGAAGAGTTTGAGTAAGTTGTTTTAACTGTGAGCTTTTTAAGGCTTTTATTTCCGTATGAAGAATTTTGTTTTCTTCGATGAGATTTTGTGTTTTTTCTACAAGCTGCAAAGGAGAGCTTTTTAGAAGAGTCGCTGCTTTTTCAAGTCTATCCTCTTGCTCATAGATCCATTCTTCTGCTTTAACTCTTGTGTATGCTTCAATGCGTCTTACCCCAGAAGCAATACTACTTTCTTTGACAATCCTAAATGAGCCAATGGTAGAGACATTTTCAGCATGAGTACCACCGCATAGCTCTTTGGAATAATCGATATCAACTACCCTTACAATAGCTGCATATTTATCTCCAAAAAACTGCTTGATGTCAGGATCTTTTTGAGCTTTTTCAAAAGAAATTTCATAGGTTTGTACTCTTTGGCCTTCTCTGATTTTTTCTTGAATAAGCCTTTCGATTTGACGGATCTCTTCTTTGGAAAGCGCTTTGTGATGATTAAAATCAAAACGTAAATGATCTTCAGCTACAAGAGAACCTGCTTGTCTAATATGAGCTCCGACTACTTTTTGAAGAGCCCAATGCAATAAATGTGTAGCGGTATGATTATTTGCAATTTCTTGTCTTTTTTGTTTATCTACTTGAGCACTTAAAGGCTCACCTAAAAGTAGACATCCTTTTTCCAATTTACCTAGGTGAGCAATAATCCCTGGAAAAGGAGAGTGGCAATGAGTGACTTTAAAATGAGCTTCTTTATGGGTCAATGAGCCTGTATCGCCTACTTGTCCACCTTTTTCTGGATAAAAGGGGGTTTTATCGAGTAGAATATGACCATTTTGCCCTTCTTTTATCTCTTCGACAAATTTACCATCGATTAAAATTCCTATAATAGCAGCTTCTGCTTCGGTTTGCGTATAGCCTAAAAAACCGGTAGTTGGATGATGTTTGATATATTCTTTAAATACGTCATTTTCTTTTTGTGGAAAATGGATTGTTTGCGCTGCTTTAGAGCGTATTTTTGCTTGATTTTCTAGCACAAGATACGCATCTAAATCTACCTTTAAACCATTATCTTTAGCAATGAGTAGAATTTCTTCGAGAGGAAAACCATATGTGTCTTTGAGTTTAAATGCGTTTTTGCCTGAAATTTGTTTACTAGAGCTTGTTTTAGTCTGATCGATAATGGTGTTTAATATATTACCACCTCGTTTTAAGGTGCGTAGAAAAGTCTCTTCTTCTAAAGAGAGGATATCAGCAATTCTTGTTTGCGATTCTACAAGCTCTTTATAGTCACTTCCCATTGTATCTATCAAACAGGGGAGCATATCTGCTAAAAAGGGTTTTTGAAGTCCCAATATGCGACCATAGCGTACTGCTCGTCTCAAAAGTTTGCGTAAGATATAACCTCTTTCTGTATTACTGGGTTGAGCTCCATCTGCAATAGCAAAGCTAAGAGAGCGAACATGATCTGCGATTACATGGTAGGCAGGAGCCAATTGAGGATCCTCTTTTCGATAGGGTTTGTTACACAATCTTGCAACCTCTGCAATAAACGCTTGGAAAATGTCTATTTCAAATACGGAGTCAACCCCTAATTTTAAAGAGACAATGCGCTCAAGGCCAGCTCCTGTATCGATGGATTTCTTAGGAAGAGGGTGTTGTTTTAGAGAAGCATCTCTGTTAAATTGCATGAATACAAGATTCCAGAACTCTAAAAAACGCTCTCCATCGGGATCTTCTAAAGGAGAAAAAGCCCTGCCATAAGAGGGGCCACGATCAAAAAGCAGTTCAGAACAAGGTCCACAAGGACCTGTGTCTCCCATGGACCAAAAATTATCTTTTTCGCCCATTCGTACAATGCGTTTTTCTGGCAAATAGGCTTTCCATAGCTCAAAAGCCTCATCGTCCTCTTCAAATACAGTAGCCCAGATTTTTTCTGCATCAAAGCCGAATACAGTGGTCGATACTTCCCAAGCATATTGAATCGCTTGGGCTTTAAAATAATCACCAAAAGAAAAATTGCCTAACATTTCAAAAAAAGTTAAGTGACGCGAAGTATGGCCTACATTATCTAAATCATTATGTTTTCCACCAACACGAATACACTTTTGGCAAGTTGTAGCTTTGGTATAGCCTCGTTCATTTTTGCCTAAAAATACATCTTTGAATTGGTTCATTCCTGCATTGATAAATAATATTGTAGGATCATCATGAGGAATGACCGATGAAGAGGAAACAATTGTATGTCCTTTGTCTTTAAAATACTGAAGAAACTTAGTCCGAATTTGTTGAGAAAGCATAAAATTTGTATCTATTTACACGATTAAAAAGATCCACAGTAGCAAAACTAGTGCTAAAAGTCAAAAAGTGCAGGTAATAAAATGCAGTAATCTTGTATTTTTTAAAAAAAATCTAAGAGGTTATTGATAATGGCTATAGCAGCGGTTTTTCGATACGATATAAGCCTATTCCGTTCAGAATAGTCTTTTGGATGCTTTAACTTGTGTTCTAAGTCAGCTCTCTGGCTAGGGGTCAGTTTTTTCATGCTCAATAGCTTAACACAAAACAAAATATTTTTCTATACGATTGAATCGGAACCACTATATACTCGTTTGCATTCAAATTAAGAGTTTGAATGCATAAACATTTTTTATATAAAAAAATAACATCTTCTTGAAAGATAGAGTAGTTTTTTCAAAAAAACCTAATTATGCAATTCTTAATTTGAAATCAAACTAGTATATCTACTGGTTATTTTCCTACGACTCATTCCCTAGATTTTCTTAAAAAGAACACCTTTCGCTTTGCTTCTCTCTTAACCGAGCCTATATGTAAAGCTCATGAGCTTTTTAGAAGATTGTACCTAGTGGATGTACTGAATCCTAAAGCTAGTAAAACAAGCAATTGGGCCAGAAAATTTTTTCTAGGTATGGGGATTATTATTAGTTCTTTCTTATCTGTGGGCACTGCTCCCCCAGGGGTTGCTTTACGCGGTATAGCAAGTTGTCTATAAAAAGAACCCTTCATCTATTATCGAGGCAAGCTACCAGATAAGGCCTTAAAAGAGTTTTTTTCTCGGCCCTTTCAACCTTGAAGTGCACAAAAAAGAACATATAAATACTTGAAAAAACATCTATTGTGCACCCGAGCATAGCATGTTTGTAGATAATCTCGTAAACACTTCTAGTGGAGTTTCGAAGTTGAGAGCCTTTCTAGGTCTGTTATTTAGTAAAGTTTCCACCCTTTCTATATCCTTGGAAGTCGTATCTAAAA
>NZ_JAAVTY010000054.1:0-9434 GCF_018642185.1 Candidatus Rhabdochlamydia sp. W815
AAGATCTTAAAAAACGCCTTTTATTTTGCAAGCAAAATATCGGCTCGGGGAGCTTATGAAGAATTAAGAGAATTTATATTCCCCTTGTGTGCAATAAAATCTATTTATGCAATTCTTAATTTGAAATCAAACTAGTATATTATTATTTCCATCTTTGGAATAAAAAAGATGATAAAAATTCTAAGAGTATTCTTGAAATAGTTTTAAAAAAAATTGGTTGGCGAGGTCAGAAAGAAATACACTTCATACTTTTACAGTTATTCCCAAAAGATGGGTTGTAGAGCGTTCTTTTGCGTGGATAGAAAAATGTCGCAGGCTATGGAAAAATTGCGAAAGAAAACTACATACAAGCCTGAATATGGTGGTTCTTGCTTTTATTGCTCTAATTTTGAAAAGAGTTTAAACAGGCTCTAAGAGCCTGAATATATTAACATTTTTATACAAGGAAAATATAATATGATCGAATTGCCAGCCGTTCAATCACAAGACCCAAGGTCCTTTTGGGAATTACGCCATGGAGAGATTAGAGCTGTTGCACGTCGTGTAACTGCTGCAGTGTCTAGCTTCTTCCAATTGGGTCTGCGCATTATTTCAGAAAGCTGGCGTCAACTCAGAGATAGAGTTATTGCACTTCTTCCAGAGAAAATGGCAATAAGGCTTGACCCTAGAATAATGCTCATTCGCATCATACTAGAAATGCCTCTTGATAAAAGAGCAGACTTTACTTGCAATATACTTGAGCTTATCTCACCTCAAATAGATCAAAATATCAAAAACACATTTATTAAAACTGTGGCAGAAAGTCTTACAAACGATGAAGGTAAGTTAGTGAGAAGTATTCTTCCATTTGTCACTATCGAAATGTACTCTTCTAAAAATATAGAAATTACTCAGAAGAAAGTAGCTTCTATCCCTGTGAATGATAGAGAAGAAGTGATCAGAATCTCTCGCTTACTAATGACCCCGGAAATGACAGCATATGACAGAGCCAGAATGCTTCGGGAAGTAGCTGCCTCTTTCTTACTAATCACTTCGAAAATGATAGCAAATGAGATAGCCTCAATACTTCGGGAAGTAGCTGCTATCCCTGTGAATCAGAAAGAAGAAGTGATCAGAAGATCTCGCTTACTAATCACTCCGGAAATGAATACATATGACAGAGTCAGAATACTTCGGGAAGTAGCTGCTATCGTTGCGAATGAGAGAGAAGAAGTGATCAGAGTTCCACCCCGTATAGGAATGAACGTACACGAAAACGATCGTGATCAGCGAATGAAAGCAGCCATCGAATTGTTGTTTGATCGTCAAAAAGATATAACAATTGCCGAGATTCATGAGGCTAAGGATAACTTTGTTGCCTATCTTAAGAAATGCTCAATCGATAGCGAAAAAAAAGCGCTAGCACAACGAGCTCTTCTAGAACCAAGAAAGAATAATCAAGATTTTGGTCCTCTTATTAATGATGAGGGCTTCACTATACTGGGATTACAAATGTCAGGAGCAGATCTAATTGGTCGCCTTAGGATTTTTATATCGAAACTACCTGAGAATGAACAAATAAATGCGCTAACCAGTATGATTTCTGCATTGAGCGACTCATATAATGACTGTAATACAAGAGTGTGTAATCAAGGAAAAACACAAAGATTGGTAGTTGCTGTACTTCAAGGACGCCTTCCAGGAGTCAATATTGAAGGGGATGTTATTTCAATTACAACCGAGGCGGCTATGGAGATGTTCTTTAACATAAAAGCTCATCAGGAGATTGATAAATTTAAAGACTTGATAGAAGCTGCTAATCAATTTTGCAATGAGCATGTCCTTGTGAATAAAGATACCTTTATTCTAGAGATCAAGGAATACGCTAGAGTGCAAGAAATAGAAAATTAAATTTATTTTTTCTTAGAGCCTGTTTAAAATCTTTTCAAAAGTGAGGATATTCTGGAGAAAGATTTGCAAAGAGTGTACAGGAAATATTAGAATATAGTGGTTTCGATTCAATCGTATAGAAAAATAGCAGAAAACTTCAAAGTTCGATCTCTTAAGAATTTCAAAGATCAATTTTTTAAAAAACTTACCTCAGGGAATCTAGTACTATAGCTCAAGAGATGTGGCCAGAGCCGGATTTGAACCGGCGACACAAGGCTTTTCAGGCCTCTGCTCTACCGACTGAGCTATCTGGCCATACGGATGTGAATCAAGAAAGATATAAAGCCAGATGATTTTTTGCAATAGATTGTTTATCTTTTATTAAAGTTTTGAGCACTGCTTTCTAATAACGCCATATCCTTTAAAATATTTAATGCCTCAGACATTTGCAGATCTTCTATTCCCCAATTGCGATTTGCTGTTAAAGCATTTTGTTTTCCTTCTTTTTCTTGTTTTTTAATATCTAAAAATAGAGAAAAATTTTTATCACGACTAAGCCTTTGACTACTATTTATTGTTAAAAGCGATTCCATTTGATTCCAGATAGAAACCTTTTTCTGCAGATTTGGCAAATAATGTTTTTGAAACCAATTAATCTGTTGAGGATTTATATCTACTAAAGGATCTGCATACACCGATGGAATTCGATCGCATTTTAGAGGGTATTGCAAAAATCGCTCTCCTACATCATAGATAAAATACCGGGTAGGAACTACAATGTTAGCTTTTACTCCTTCGATTTGCGTAGAAGCTCCTGAAACAGTGTAATATCTACCGACGGTTACTTTAAAAAAAGAAGGCGCCTTTTCCCTTGTCACAGTTTGAAATTGAATCGTACCTTTTCCATAAGTTCTCTCATCCCCTATTACTAAGGCAACACCATAGTCTTGCAATGCTTGTGCGACAATTTCAGCAGCAGAAGCTGAAAGTTTTGAGGTCAAAATAACCAAGGGACCATCGTAATAATTCCTTCCATCTAATTCCCGCAAATATTGTATTTCTTCTTGGGCATATTTAGAAACAACGATCACCCCATTAGAAATGAAAAGACCTGCAACTTTAACTGCTTGCGTTAAAAACCCACCAGAATTATCCCTTAAATCTAACACCAAACCATGCAGCTTACCTTGTTTTTTTAACTCTCTTAAAGCAGATCGAATATCTGCTTCACAACTTGAGCTGTCTTTACTTTCATAAAAAGAAGGAAGGGTAAGCTTTCCAATAATTCCATCCCCAAATGGCTCAAAAGCATATTTCAAACGATCTTGCTCCATAATGATTTTTTCTTTTTGTAGCGCTACAAAATAACTCGTCTCTTGCTTATCTTGTATTCTTTTTAACTCTAATTCAATCTTGCGTTTGCTCCCATTTTGTAGGCTGTCTAAGACCTGTTCATAAGAGAGCTGAGAAGTAGATTTCCCATCAATGGATATAAGCACATCTCCCGGCATAATTTTTCCTGTGCGATAAGCAGGCCCTCCTTTAACTAAATCGCTAATGACAACCCCTTCAACAGATTCGGTTAATACTACACCAATTCCTTCGAATTGTTTTTCTAGACAAGTGCGCATTTCTATAGCTTCTTTAGGACTAAAATAGCAGGTATGTGCATCTAAACTCTTTGCCATAGCTTTAAGAACATGCATAGACATCTGTTCTTCTAAAACATTTTTAGTCAGCTTTTTACCCTGAGCGTCTACATCCAGATAAGCATTCTCTAAACGAGATAAACGCTTTTCCCACAGAGCAAATACCTTTTGAATATAAGCACCATCAAATTTTCTATTTGGGTTTTGTTTCCTCTCAAATGCAATGATTTTTTGTAAATGGCTTTTAATCCTTGCTTGCAGTTCATCTTTACTACGAGGATAATCGGAATGAGCTTTGTGATTTGTGAATTCTTCGCCTGTTTTTATAAGCTCTTTTTGTATCAATACTCGATAAGCACGTTCTCTTTTAATAGCATTTTTAATTATGTTGTTTAATTCTTGAAAAACTGTGAAATAACCTTGTTTATATTGCTCTACCATTTGAGTTAACAATTCGTGGGATGGGTTAAGATAAGCATCAATTTCATCAAAAAGTAAATAATTTTTATTGTTATCAAACTGCTCGATATAAATTCTTAAACTACGTTTAGCAAGCAACTCATTAAATTCTTTATGCTCTACATGGTAACGCAGCATCTCTTCCATGTTATTACGGATAGAAAAAACTGCTATACTTGGTTTTTTAAAAGTCCCCGTATTACCGGATACTAAAACCAGACCGAGTAAACTTATTAAAAAATTTTTAAATATCTTCATCCTATATAACCCTTGTTTATCTTTAATTATATGATAAGTCTAATTTTTAAAATTAAATTTCTCAATAAATGCTTAAGAAGCCTAGCTTAAAAATTTTTTAAACTAGGTTTTTGATAATCTTTTTGCAAGAAATGTTGTTCCCAGTTATATTTTCTTCCATGTTGTATGCTAAGAAGTAGCAGAAGCTTTTTCCTAAGGCTTCTTTTTTTAATTAACTCGCTCAAGGAGAAGGGCAAAGATGCCAACAATTAATCAATTAGTGCGTTTTGGACGCAAGTCAAAAAGAAAAAGAGAGAAGTCGCCTGCTCTACAAAATTGCCCGCAAAAGCGCGGTGTTTGTGTTCAGGTAAAGACAAAAACTCCAAAAAAGCCAAATTCTGCTTTAAGAAAGGTTGCATGGATACGCCTATCTAATGGAAAAGAAATCATTGCTTATATCGGAGGAGAAGGCCATAACCTGCAAGAGCATAGCATCGTACTGGTCCGCGGCGGAAAAGTAAAAGACCTCCCCGGTGTACGTTACCATATTGTAAGAGGAGCTCTTGATTGTGCTGCGGTAAAAGATCGAAAGCAATCCAGATCTAAATATGGCGCAAAGCGCCCTAAGTAAAGTAATCTTAGGATATCCAACATATGGAGATCCTGGCCCTCAACTGTCTCTTTTTTTAAGATAAAAGAGTCAATCGTGGGCCGAGCAAAGCAGCTCAAGTGAAGATCATTATTTTGAAAGAAGGAAAATTATGTCAAGAAGACATCGTGCTACTAAAAGACAACCTGAGCCAGACCCACATTATAAAAGCGAAGTTGTGGCTAAATTGATTAATAAGACTATGATTAGCGGTAAAAAATCTACTGCTCGCCGTATTGTATATAATGCTATTGAAGCTTTTGCAAAGAAAATTAAATCTACCGACACTTTAAATGATTTTTTACAAGCTCTAGAGAATGCAAAACCTTCTTTAGAAGTAAAATCTCGCCGCATTGGTGGAGCTACTTATCAAGTTCCTATTGAAATCCCTGCCGATCGTCGAACTTCAATGGCCATGACTTGGATTATCAACTATTCTCGTGCTAAAGCCGGAAGGTCAATGGAAGAAGCTCTTTGTGCCGAACTTGTGGATTGTTACAACAATCAAGGTGCCACTATTAAGAAAAAAGATGATACACACCGCATGGCAGAATCAAATCGTGCATTTGCCCACTATAAATGGTAAAGGAGTTATATGAGTCAACGACCGGAAAAAGATAAGTTAGAAAGGGTACGCAATGTTGGTATCATGGCGCATATTGATGCTGGTAAAACGACTACAACTGAACGTATCCTCTACTATTCTGGACGCTCTCACCGCATTGGTGAAGTACATGAAGGTGCTGCAACTATGGATTTCATGGAACAAGAACGCGAAAGAGGCATTACCATTACTTCGGCATCTACCACTGTATATTGGCCGGATAAAGATGGGGAAGATTGTAAAATCAATATTATAGACACCCCAGGGCACGTCGATTTTACAGTAGAAGTAGAGCGTTCACTTAGAGTTCTAGATGGCGCTGTTGCGGTATTCGACGCAGTAGCGGGAGTACAACCTCAATCAGAGACCGTTTGGCGTCAAGCAGAGCGTTATCAAGTTCCGCGTATTGCATTTATTAATAAAATGGATCGCGTGGGAGCTGACTTCTTCATGGCTGTTGATTCTATGAAAGATAAACTAGGTGCTAATGCTATCCCTGTTCAATGCCCCATTGGGGCAGAAGGTAATTTTAAAGGGATGGTTGATTTAATCAAAATGAAAGCATATCTCTTTTTAGATGAGACTTTAGGTGCTAAATATGAAATAGCAGAGATCCCAAAGGATCTACTCTCTAAATGTCAAGAGATGCGTCAACAATTGCTCGAAGAACTAGCAACTGTTGATGAAAATGAAGAATTTATGACAAAGGTGTTAGAAAACCCAGACATCCTAACAGAAAATGAAATTCATATAGCTATTCGTAAGGCGGTTTGTCAAAATCGATTAAATCCAGTTTTGTGTGGAACAGCATTTAAAAATAAAGGGGTACAACCTTTACTGGATGCAATTGTTAACTGGATGCCCTCTCCCATTGATCGAGGGTTAATTAAAGGAATTAATGCTGTCACAGATGAACAAATGACTTTAGAGCCCAAAGACGATGGGCCCCTAGCTGCTTTAGCATTTAAAATTGCAACTGATCCTTATGTAGGGAGATTGACTTTTGTACGCATTTATTCAGGCGTTCTTTCTAAAGGAAGTACTTTAATGAATACAACAAAAGGCAAAAAAGAAAGAATCTCACGTCTATTAGAAATGCACGCGAATCAACGCAAAGATCGTGACGATTTCTTTACAGGAGATATCGCAGCTTGTATTGGCCTAAAATATACTAGTACAGGGGATACCTTGTGTAGCGAAAACTCCCCTCTTTTATTGGAAAAAATGGAGTTTCCAGAACCTGTAATCTCTATGGCAATTGAGCCAAAATCAAAAGAGAATAGAGAAAGACTCTCCGTGGCTTTAGGAGCGCTCTCTGAAGAAGATCCTACGTTTCGCGTATTTACCAATGAAGAAACAGGTCAAACAATTATTGCAGGAATGGGAGAATTACACCTAGAAATTCTTCGAGATCGCATGTGCCGCGAATTTTCTGTGGAAGCAAATGTGGGTAAGCCAGAAGTTGCCTATAAAGAAACTATTACAAAACCTTGTAAAACAGAAACAAAATACGTTAAACAATCTGGTGGACGTGGTCAATACGCACACGTTGTCTTGGAAGTCGAACCTAATGAACAAGGTAAAGGCAATGAAGTCGTTAGCAAAATCGTCGGTGGCGTTATTCCTAAAGAATACATTCCAGCGGTTATTAAAGGGGTTAACGAAGGACTTACAACAGGTGTCTTAGCGGGTTATGGCCTTGTCGATGTAAGAGTTTCCATTGTTTATGGCTCTTATCATGAAGTTGACTCAAGTGAAATGGCTTTTAAAATCTGTGGATCAATGGCTGTTAAGGAAGCTGCGCGCAAGGGTTCCCCTATTTTACTCGAACCAATAATGAAGGTCGCGGTATCTACCCCAGAACAGTTTATGGGAGATGTTATAGGTGATATTAATCGTCGCCGTGGTAAAATCCTCAATCAAATTACGCAAAAAGGGATAATTCTCATTGAATCAGAGGTCCCTTTAAGTGAAATGTTTGGATATTCTACACAGCTTCGTTCTATTAGTTCAGGACGTGCCAATTATGTAATGGAGCCTTCTCATTTCGAGCGCGTTCCTCAAAAAATTCAAGATACAATTGTGAAAAAATAAAAACAAACAAGTATATATGGCTAAAAAAGAAAAGAAGAAAATACGCATTTGCCTTAAAGGCTATGACCAACGCGTTTTAGACCGTGCTGTAATTGACATTGTCGAGACAGCAAAACGCACCGGAGCTAGGGTAGCAGGCCCCATTCCTCTACCTACTAAAAAGCAAGGGTATACTGTATTAAGATCTCCTCATGGCGATCGTAAATCTCACGAGCAGTTTGAAATACGCACCTGTAGCCGTATGTTAGAAATCCTGGATCCAACATTAGATACACTTGACAAACTAAAAGTGCTTCCTGTTGCAGCTGGGGTACATATTACAGTTAAACAATTATCTTCTACAGGCAAACCGGCCAAAGCTGCTTAAAAAATAATAAAAAACGATGAATATCGCTTTTTATTTTTAAGGAAGGATATAACATTCGTTGTATCCCTCTATTGCTTATTTATTTCTCTATAAAATAATATTTTCTTAAGATTTAAAGGTCATTACGAAATTCCCATTCATCATTTCTAATGAAAATGCTAGACACATTATATCAAATTGACGCTGTCAATTAAGTTTTGCAATTAATATGTATAATCAATATTATTAATAATAATAAACCAACTTAGGACTATTATGATAATAGAAAAATGGGCAAAATTAGAAGGAAACTACTTTAACGATCAATTAGAATATACAAAAAACAAATCAGATAAACTAATCTTATCTGATCTTTTTCAAAGAACTATTACAGAAATTAAAAGTATTGAAGCGGAAGTTTCTTTAGAAATTATTATACCCGCTTTTCAACAAATAAATAAGTGCTTTAGAGAGAGAAATTCTGAGAAAGAACTTTCTTCTATAGTCTCTTCTTATGAAAGTTTAATCGAACTTTTGGTTTCTAAAACAGCAAAAGCATATGAGGGTAATTACCGAAAACTTGCAGATCAAAGTCTCAAGTTTAAAAATAATGATCAGGATATAGAAGCAGATTTTTTAAATAAATGTTTGGAATCCATGCAAAATAATATGGAAAAGTATTCAATGCCCAAAGGCATTATATATGAAATCATAAATGAAAAAGGCTTTACTGGGTATTTAATTGGAACTATACATTTCCTCAATTTTTCTTATCTTGAAACAAATGCACCTTGGTTACTCGAAAGAATCAAAGATTCTAGCGAATTGATTACTGAAATAGGAACTAGTTATCAAAACCTTCCAATAGATGAATTAGAATGCATACGACCTACAATGGACATAGGTTTATCTGAGTTAGCAATAGAAAATAAGACAGACTTACTGGGCTTTGAGACATTAGAATGGCAAAAAAGTTTTTTCTCGCCTACGCAAAAACTCACTCAATTAACGGACTACCCTAAAAATTTTTCCCCCTATTTGTTAGATAGATATAATCATACTTCGATTCAACAAATATATGAATCAATAGAAGCGTGGCAACATGGTAATATAGATGAACTGAAACTAATAACTACTAAACTAGTTGGGCCAGCGGCTAAACAAGTAGCTTTTAAAGAAAGAAACAAAAAATGGCTTTCAGAGCCTACCATTAACGTGATAGAAAGACTGGAAAATATGGAAAAGCCTATTTCTATAGCCGTAGGAGCTGGTCATCTTGTAGGTAAAACAGGATTTATTAAAGCTCTAGAAGCTACAGGAAAATTTCAAATAAAAAAAATTGATATGGCACTTTTAACAAGTGTTTTAGACAGAACTTGAGTTGACAGTCAGTACTTTATTGAAAGTAGATTTCTTGCATAACCCCTTATTTTAAAGCTTGGCCCTTTCAACCTTGAAGTGCACAAAAAAGAACATATAAATACTTGAAAAAACATCTATTGTGCACCCGAGCATAGCATGTTTGTA
>NZ_JAAVTY010000055.1:0-9358 GCF_018642185.1 Candidatus Rhabdochlamydia sp. W815
AAAATAACAGATATTTTGAAATGTAGGATAAACGACAAGTTTCAAGTCGTTGACTTAAATCCCATTAAGCTAGCCGTTTGAATCGGCACTAGTATAGAAGCATTTTCACTACATAAAAACCATTTGTTCGGTGTATGGAGGATATTCTGGAAAAAAATTTGCAAAGAGTGTGCAGGAGATATTAGGATGTATATTAGAAATAGCCAAAAGAAATACACTTCATACTTTTACAGTTATTCCCAAAAGATGGGTTGTAGAGCGTTCTTTTGCGTGGATAGAAAAATGTCGCAGGCTATGGAAAAATTGCGAAAGAAAACTACATACAAGCCTGAATATGGTGGTTCTTGCTTTAAAAGTTGGCAAAAAAAACCAAAAAGTTTTAAAATTAATCCACTCCATCACACTAATGAAAGCTTTAAAATAAGGGGTTATGCAAGAAATCTAATGATAGGCCCTGACCCAAACGCCATCTACCCCATTAAGGACTATACGAAGCTCGTCTTCCTAAAAAACTTCGTCAAGGCCACCAATATTATCGTAGGTGAATATACCTATTTCGATGACAGGCGCCATGGTCCAGAGAAATTTGAAGAATATAACGTCCTCTATAACTACGATTTCTCAAAAGTTAAACTCATCATCGGGAAATTCTGCGCCATTGCAGCAGAAACAAAATTCATCATGACGGGAGATCACAAGCTCGATGCGATCAGTACATATCCATTTCCCATCTTTCAGAAAGGGTGGGAAAACGTTTTCAATATATTTGATCTTCCTGTAAAAGGGGACATCGTTGTTGGGAACGATGTTTGGTTTGGATATGATGTGCTTGTCAAGGGGGGTGTAAAGATCGGAAATGGAGCGATTATCGCTACGCGCGCAGTCGTCGTCAAAGATGTTCCTCCCTATGCAATCGTAGCAGGCAACCCTGCAAAAATTGTCAAAATGCGCTTCGATGACAAGACCATCGAACGACTTCTACGCATCTCTTGGTGGAACTGGGATATTGAAAAAATTAATCGTCACCTTTCCTTGATCTGCAATCTTGATGTGGATCGATTAGAAGCGGCTGGCTTGGAGGAGTAGAATGATTGACATCAAAAGAGCAAGCTTTTGGTTGTACAATAGAGGCTTTTTCTAAAAGTGTTTTTGCAGTTGTTGTCTCTGCTATATGTGTTATGCATTTTTCGGCGATTGAAATAGTTTTTTTTAAGACTAATTGAGTAGAAATATCTGGAAAAGGGTGATTTTTTCCTGCCGTTTTCCGTGGTACTTTCGAATGCGAAATTACAGAGCCTACTACATGCATAGTGCAAGACATTCATTCCTTGTATTTTTTTTATCAATTAATAAATTTATGGAAATACAAGGACTATTGCAACCTAATATTTTGAATCGACCGCAATTAAAAGAGGGAATTTAGCTAGTTTTTGCAAACCTGCACTTAAATCGTATATAGTGGTTCCGATTCAATCGCATAAAAAAATATAGGATTAACGACAAGTTTCAAGTCGTTGACTTGAACCCCATTAAGCTAGCCGTTTGCATTAGCACTACTATATACTGAAATGCATTAGAAAAAAGACTTTTCAAACACTAAATTCATTGAAATTTTCTAATGGATTGAGATATGAGTTTTGCTCATATGCAACTAAAAGAGAACTTTTTAACAAGAAACCAAAAAGACCTCCTCAAGGCTCGTCATCGCCATGAACGGGATAAAAGGCTATGCGATAGAATCAAATCTATTTTATTGTTAGATGAAGGGTGGACATACCCACAATTAGCACATGCTTTACTCCTAGATGAGGATACGATAAGGCGTTACTATAAAACTTATTTAGAAGGTGGCAAAGAAGCATTGCTGAATTTGAACTATGCAGGATCGGAATCATATTCTCTGAGGTATTCCTGAACAGTGATAGGGCTTATCCGAAGTGCTTTAGCAAGATTTTTTGTTGAGATACCCTCATCATAGCCCAAAATTACACAAAGCCTATTCCGTTCAGAATAGTCTTTTGGATGCTTTAACTTGTGTTCTAAGTCAGCTATCTGGCTAGGGGTCAGTTTTTTCATACTCAATAGCTTAACACAAAACAAAATATTTTTCTATCCGATTGAATCGGAACCACTATATCTTAAAAATTATTTTTTAATAGATAAGTTCTTTAGGTCTATTATTTGCAATAAATACAATAAGAGCAAAAAACATAGCCATAGCTCCCACAACGAAAGGAAGATAAGGATAAATGGCTACAAACGAACCCGAGAAAAGAGGAGTCAGGCCAATTGCCGCCCACTGCACTGAATTGTAAATGCCTAAAATATGTCCTTGCGATTGCTTATCACTCACGTTCGAGACAATTGTCGTTGCAGATGGAAAAAGCAAAGCCTCAAAAAAAGCAAGGGCTGGTAGCATGCAATAAAGAAAGAATTTAACTTTTATAAAAACCATAATTATTAGAGTACAACCCATTCCAAGTAAGGCAGTTAAAATAAGAGAATTAGGAGAGAACCATTTTAAGAAAGGACGAATAACAAGCCCTTGGCAGAAAGCAATCCAAAAACCAATACTTGCATAAAAATTAGCAATTTCAGACCCGCTAAAGTGAAATTCTCGAATCAAAAAAACAGGACAAAATTCCGTAAAAAACCCCCAACCGATACAAAAAATAAACATCATGAAGAATAAACTACGAAGTTTAACAGAGGTAAATGCTTCCTTAAGTTGATGAATACCAGCAACTAAGCTAATTTTTGTAAACTGAATGGCTGGCAGGCTTTCTTGCATTTTCCAAAGTAAAAGAGCAATGTTAAGCAAACAAAGAACAGAAGCCGCCCAAAAAGGGGTGGTCAAATTAAAAATAGCACATATAGAAGGATCTGAAAGCTTGCCTCCTAGATAAGGTCCTATAACAAACCCTGTTCCCCATGCCATTCCCAATAAACCAAAGTTCTTGGTTTTTTCTTCCTCAGTGCTGGTATCTACAATTATCGTTTGAGCCACAGACCAATTACCAGCAGCTACTCCTCCTAATAAACGAGAGATAAAAATGACAACGATACTCTCAAAAATAATTCCGAAAACAGTCAATGCATAAGTAGATGCAGCAAGCCAAAGAGTGAGCAATAAAATTTTTTTACGCCCTTTATAATCAGATAAAGTCCCTAAAATCGGTCCACCAAAAAACTGCCCCAAACAAAAACCCGAAACCAGTAATCCAAATAACCAGCCTCGGAGCGCTAAAGAGGTATTTAGAGGCAAAAATCCTTGTTCAGGATTCATGAGCAACACAGAAAAAATCGGATAAACCAGACCAAAACCTAAGCTATCGATAAAGACAGTTAATAATATAGGAAATAAACGCATACATTTTTTTCAGAGTGAAACTGAATTCCAAAAAAGAGTAAAGTACAAATGTTTTAAAGTCATATTCTTTTAAAACAAGATTGACTGATAGCAGCTCGAAACATTATAATTTTATCTTTTTTTAAAAGCCATATTATTATAGCTCTCATCCCACCTCATGTGATATAAATTTTAAGTTAGATAAATGCAATGTAAAAGAACAAAAATTCTATGACACACATTTTAGCTGATTTAAAAGTTTTTTTAGAAACAGCACCTACTTCTTGGCATGCTGTTCAGGAAATAGGTAATCGTCTAGCCATTCATAATTTCCTGCCTTTAGAAGAAATCGATAAATGGAAATTAAAACCAGGTGGTAAATATTTCACGATAAGAGGAGGAAGTTTGTGTGCTTTTTCCCTTCCTAAAAACCCCCCTAAACAAGCGCTTATTCTTGCCTCTCACACGGATAGCTGTGCTCTTAAACTCAAACCACTTCCCAGCTATCTTAAGCAAAACATGACCTCGTTTGGTGTTGAAGTATATGGCAGTCCTCTGCTTTCTTCGTGGCTAAATCGCGATCTGGTTCTAGCAGGGAGAGTAGTTATTTTAAATAAGGATCAACAACCAGAAGAGAACCTGGTTATTTTAGACGATGCTACTTTTATCATCCCACAGCTTGCCCTCCATTTAGATCGCGAAGTGAATGAAAAAGGAGTGATTTTAAATAAACAAGAACACTTATGCCCTCTTGTCAGTGTATCTAGTCAAGAAAAAAATATCTTAGAAAAATTATTAAAACGTCAGCTCTCTTTTGAAAAGCTGCTTTCCTTCGATCTTTTTCTAGTACCACAAGAACCTGCGCGTTTTATAGGATTAAACAATGAAATGCTTGCCTCGTATCGAATAGATAACTTAGTCAGTGCACATGCTGCTTTAGCTGCTTTAGTCTATTGTAAAAAACCAAGCTTAAGCCAGCTACAAATAGCGCTCTTTTGGGACCATGAAGAGATAGGGTCCTATAGTGTAGAAGGAGCTGGCTCTTCCTTCCTACAAGATATATTGCAACGCATTTCTTACCACCTTCGATTAGATGTAGAAGCGCTAACACGCATGAAAAACAGTTCTCTTTGTCTTTCGATTGATATGGCTCATGCGCTAAACCCAAATTATATAGATAAACACGATTCACAGCACCAGCCTCTTTTAAATAAGGGGATTGTGATTAAATACAATGCAAACCAAAAATATGCTTCCCAGGCAATTTCTGTAGCTCCTATTGTACATGCTTGTCACAACTTAAATCTCAACTACCAATCTTTTCTATCTAGATCTGATCTTCCTTGTGGAAGCACCATTGGTCCCATCATGGCTGCTAATCTAGGAATTGATACAATCGATATTGGATGTCCTCAACTTTCTATGCATTCGACCAGGGAATTAATTGCTTGTCAAGATTACCTCGATCTGTTGCACTTGCTTAGCTATTTGGTTCAAGAGGGATCATAAAATCATGTCCAAACATTTTAAAGGAAAGTTAGTTCCAGAACATCTAAAAGAAGCACGTAAAAAAGGAATGCTTCTCAAAGCTGAAATACATGGATCAGAAGTTCCCTCCCATGTAATTGCCGCAACAGAAAGCATGAAATTGCTTGCGATAGCGCTTTTGATTGGATGGCTTATTCAACTATCTTTGCAAACTCTCGGACTACTCTCTTTTGGTCTGATTTTATTTATAGCATCGCGTAGTGCTTTAAATGGCTGGTCGCGAATGGAAAGATTACATCGTGTGATTGAAGAAGAGCGCTTTGAAATTGAGCATCATAGACATCAAGAAAGAGAAGAGCTAGCCGAAATCTATGAAGCAAAAGGCTTTTCTGGTAAATTGCTCGAAGAAGTGATCGACTGTCTGATGGCTGATGACAATCGTCTTTTACAAATTATGTTAGAAGAAGAATTAGGCCTCTCTTTAGAACAATACGAACATCCGCTTAAACAAAGCGCTTTTGCCTTGTTAGGGGCTTTAATAAGCGCTGTTTTGTGTTTAATAGGTTATGCTTTATCTTTCTCATTTGGGCTGCCTATTGCCGTTCTTTTAATAACGGTTTTTTCCACTGTACTTTCTGCTCGTCTTGAAAATAGTTCAGCTTGGCAAAGAACTGTTTGGAATTGTGCTGTATTGGTTCTTGTTGGCGGCGCTGTTATATTTGCTCAACAGTTAATCAAGGGCATCTAAAATGAATAGCCCTTATCTCTTTGATGAATTTTTTGCCTCGGGTAAGGAAGAGAGCATCAGTCCCTTTCTAACCCCTTCTTCGCGTAAATGGGGTAAACACCTCTCTTTAAAAACAGCTTTTATATCTGGAATATTATTACTATGCGCTTTTATTTTTTCCTTTCTTAACCCTGCTTTTTCTAATCTCTGTCTGTTATTTGTTTATTTTTTTTCGGGAACCCCTGCGTTAATTGGAGCTTTAGGGGATATAAAAAATCTCGAAATTAATATCGATGTACTAATGACTTTAGCCGCTCTCTTATCGGTATTAATAGGGAATGGTATGGAAGGAGCCTTATTGCTTGTTTTATTTGAGTTATCTGGTGCTATGGAAACTTTAGTTACAGAAAAAACAAAAAGTGCCCTGGTTAGTTTGCATCAAATAGCTCCTAGATTTGCCTACGTAGTAGCAGAAGATGGAGCTATTTACGAGAGATCTGTAAAAGATATCCCTCTTAAAACCACCCTGCTGATTAAAGCAGGAGAAATTGTTCCTCTTGACTCTGTTGTTATTAAGGGTAGTTCTTTTGTAAATTTAAGTCATTTAACAGGAGAAAGTCGCCCTGTTAGTAAAAAACTAGGCGATGAAGTACAGGCAGGTGCTTATAATCTTGATGGCACTATTACAGTAGAGGTTACTCGCACAAGTAGTGATTCCACATTAAATCGGATTATTGAGCTCATTACTCAAGCTCAAGAATCAAAACCCCGTCTGCAACGCTTTTTAGATCGTTTTGGTAAATGGTATGCGATGAGTATCATCTCACTTTTTTTAATTTTTGCAATCACACTACCTTGGATTTTTCCCATCACCTATTTAGGAGCTGAAGGAGGGCTCTACCGCGCGTTATCTTTCTTAATTGCAGCTTCTCCTTGCGCATTAATCATAGCAACTCCAACGGCTTATTTAAGTGCAATCAGTAGCTGCGCTCGTAAAGGCATCTTGCTTAAAGGAGGGATTATTTTAGACGCACTTACCTCATGTCACACTGTAGCTTTTGATAAAACAGGAACATTAACAACGGGAAAGCTTCATTGCACAAAATTAGAAATAATCCATCCAAAGCAGGCTCCATGCTATACTTTAGAAGAAGGATTACAAGCAGCTTATGGGTTAGAAATATTTGCCGTACATCCCATTGCAGATGCTATTATTTCTTATGCAAAAGAAAAACAAATTAAGCCTTCGGAACTTTTAGATTTTACATCTATTCCAGGTTCTGGTTTACAAGGTTTTGTTTTTTTACAAAACCGCAAAGTCCCTGTCTACATAGGTAATTCAGCATTTATCCTACCCTATTTACCTAAAACCTTTTCTCCTGAGATCTTTCAAAAAGGAACACTAAATAGTTATCTTTTATTAGGAAATACTCTATTTCTCTTCCATTTTACCGATACTTTACGAGCTCAATCAAAACCCTTAATCGATCGACTAAAAAACCAAAAACTTCATCCCGTTATGCTTACAGGTGATAAGTTAAAAATTGCAAAAGATGTAGCTGAGCAATTAGCTATTTCTACAATCTATGCAGACTTAAAACCTGAAGATAAATTAGCTAAAGTAGCAGAACTTTCTACTAGCCAAGGTCTTATTATGGTTGGCGATGGAATTAATGATGCTCCTGCCCTAGCAAGAGCCACTGTGGGTATCTCTATGGGAACAATAGGAAGTGCTACAGCAATTGAAGCATCAGATATTGTTTTTCTCAATGATGATCTTTCTTTACTCGATTGGATGATTCAAAAAGCCCACAGAACAATTGCTATTGTCAAACAAAACATCACCCTAGCTCTTGCTGTTATTCTATTAGTAACCCTCCCTGCCCTTTTAGGTTTGGTTCCCCTTTGGCTTGCGGTTATCTTCCACGAAGGAGGCACCGTTCTTGTGGGCTTAAATAGCCTAAGACTCCTTAGACAATAAACCTTAAGCTATTTTCTACAGGGAAAGCAACTTATAAAAAAATTAAAGATTCTATGAGCCAATGTCTCTATTGTGAGGTACAGAATCCTTGTCCTACTTATTCTCCCGATCTCAATCTGATTGAACGCCTTTGGCGATTCATGAATAAAAAAGTTCTCAATAATCGATATTAGACTTCTTTCGAAATTAAATTTTTGAGAGTATATTGTATCCTCTATTGGATGAAGAAAAGTTTCGTCGTCTAACCGGTGTTAAGCAAAAGACGTTTGATAAGATGATAGGTATTCTAGAGCAAGAAGTTAAAGATAGAAAAACAAAGAAGAGAAGAAAAAAGAAGATAAGCATAGAAAACATGCTGCTTATGACTTTAGAGTACATTAGAGAATATAGGACTTACTTTCACATAAGCCAAAGTTACTCAGTCAGTGAAAGTAATGCTTATAAAACAGTGAAATGGTTGGAAGACACAGTAATTAAGCATCCAGATTTTGAGCTACCAGGACGTAAAGCTCTTTTGAAGAGTGATACAGATAAAAGTTTTTTTTACGCCACTGGTAACCACTTTTTAAAAAAGCTCTTCTTAAGAGTGACATGGAATACGAAGTAATTCTTATAGATGCATCAGAAACACCTATAGAGCGTCCCAAAAAAAAGTCAAAGATAAAAAGAGGATAAAAAATCGCAATTTTACTCCGGAAAAAAGAAAAAGCATTCGATCAAAAGACAAATAGTCGTAGAAAGGCGCAATTATATCAATGGTAGAAATGGGTGTATAGAAGCATTTTCACTACATAAAAACCATTTGTTCGGTGTAAAAAATGTTTTAGCAGATGGAGGATATTCTGGAGAAAAATTTGCAAAGAGTATGCAGGAGATATTAGGATGTATAGTAGAAATAGCCAAAAGAAATACACTTCATACTTTTACAGTTATTCCCAAAAGATGGGTTGTAGAGCGTTCTTTTGCGTGGATAGAAAAATGTCGCAGGCTATGGAAAATACGATGAAACTACTAGGAAAGGTATGATGCCGTCTAAATTTCGGTTTACATTTAAACCACTGGTATTAGAAGATCGGCCTCTTATTCACAAATGGCTTGTACAACCCCATGTTGCTGAGTGGATTCATGGAGTCGGACTTCAAAATACCCTAAACGGATTGGAAAAGTTTTTTCAAGGAGAATCTAATACTACCTACTGGATTGGTTATGATAAAGATATCCCTTTCGCTTTTCTGATAACTTCTCCTAAAGGAAATGATGCGACTACCTTAGATTTGTTCATTTGTGACCTGAATTATTTGGGGAAAGGGATTGCTGTACCGATGATTCAAGAGTTTTTAATCAGCCAGTTTCCAAATATGAAAAGAGTTCTGACAGACCCTGAAGCGACCAATAAACGAGCCATCCACGTGTATCAAAAAGTGGGCTTTAAGATCATGGGAGAGTTTATTGCAAGCTGGCATCCAGTCCCTCACTACCAAATGGAGCTGTATATGAGAGATTTGCATCCTAAGAGGCCTGTTTAAAATCTTTTCGATAAGTCATAAAGATAGTTTTCATAAAACCTTTGGAAGAGTCTTTTCAAGTTTGAAGTGCACAGAAGAATTAAAAAAAAGAATAGGCAGGCGATGAAAGAATCTCTATTGTGATTTTTAACAATCAAACACAACAAGAGACCTTGACTAAAGGCTACCATCACCTAACGTATGACCAAAGATGTCAGATTTATATTTTAAAAGCTAGAGGCGATACATCTAGCTCAATAGCAACCATTCTAAAAGTTCATCATAGCACTATTAGTAGGGAACTTAAG
>NZ_JAAVTY010000056.1:0-9358 GCF_018642185.1 Candidatus Rhabdochlamydia sp. W815
CGTATAGAAAAATATAGGATTAACGACAAGTTTCAATTCGTTGACTTGAACCCCATTAAGCTAGCCGTTTGAATCGGCACTACTATATACTCGTTTACATTCAAATTAAGAGCTTGAATATATAAAAATTTTTATACAAAAGATAACATCTTCTTGCAAGATAGAGCAGTTTTTTCAAAAAAACCTAGTTATACAATTCTTAATTTGAAATCAAACTAGTATACTACTTCCAAGGATATTGAAAAGGTGGAAACTTATACTAAATAACAGACCTAGAAAGGCTCTCAACTTCGAAACTCCACTAGAAGTGTTTAGGAGATTATCTACAAACATGCTATGCTCGGGTGCACAATAGATGTTTTTTCAAGTATTTATATGTTCTTTTTTGTGCACTTCGAGGTTGAAAGGACCAATTAATTTAAAAACAATTTAACAAAAACTGGTTTGTTTCTTTAAGCTAGTCAGAAATTCTAAGTTAAGGATAATCGGAATACCTAACCAATTTACAGAAAAGGTCTAATAAGCTTTTGAAGCAGCTCTTCGTTATGCTCAAAAGCATTTACACACAGAAGTTAATGAAGCATACAATTTATCAAGCCGCTTACAAATACAGAAACAGCTCTATTTGGCCAAAAAGAGGTTCCTAAATGCTCTAGACCATTGGAGCATATTTTATACGCTAACACGCTAGAAATTCTTTTTTCTACAAATTCTTTTACTCTTATTTTGCTTCCACACATACGAGCTCCTATATAAGCAAAAGTACCTATAGCAACTTGGTTAAGCAAGGTTTTTACCATATACAGTGCATATCCTTCTTGCTCTTCTTCAGCACAATTAACCGCTAAAACATAAGAAGCTGTTGCTATTGTTGCATTTTGCAAAACAGGCATTAAAGGCGCACTTTCTTGAAAAAGGCCTATTACATTTTTTAATGAACTCATTACATAAGACATACCATCAATGGTTATCAAAGGGGTGACTAACGATCCTAATGCTATGACTGTAGGAGACACTACTTTAGTCACTAAAAGATTGTTTTCGATTGTCTCTTTAACAAGGATTCTATCTTCTTCGTCTATAGGTTTATTTATATCTTTCTGATACGCTTCTAAAAGACTTTGCAGGTCACTTATAGACTCAAGCGCATTTGCTAACATACAACATTCATCTTCTGACAAATCTATTTCTCTTACTATAAACCCCCGCATGCCCTTATCGATAAGTTTTAACTGCTTTGTCATACTTTCTAAATCTGATAGAGTAAAAGTTTTAGATAGCTTAAAATAAGGAATCTCAAAATGTTGTAAACATGCCAATAGAGATTCTAGGTTTTCTGTAATTTCTTTTTCTCTCTTATTTCTGTTAGTAAGATGTAAAAATTCTTTAGGAAAGAACTGTTTTGTAAATTGTAATGAAGAGTCTATTAATTTTCCAAAATCTATTCGATCTAAAGAAGGAAGGGTTTCTATAGAGGGTTTTTGATTGATTGTTTTTTCCAAAAAACGGCTTGTTTGATCTATCGTTCTTTCTGCTAAATCACCAGATTTACTATTCAATTGTTTGTAAAAAATGACTGTCTCTTTAAGAATTTGAGAGATATCCTCCATCAAAGGATTAGGACCTTTAAGGGGTTCTACTATAACTTCTTGTTGCGTAAGAGGTGGAAAATCGTTTACAATCGATCTTTTTATAAAGAGGTTCTTTACTAAAAAAGGAGCTTTTATTGCCTTTTTTAAACACAGACCAGAAACCTTAGCCGTTGTCTTACAAGCTCTTAGAGCTTGACAACCACCTTGATTTATCCCTGCGACTAAAGCAGCCTTAGTTCTATTAAAGTTAGTAAACATAATACTTATTATAACATATAATTCTCATTTTTTAATAATAAAAACCTAATGATCTTAACATATTATTTTAAAAAAAATAATTAGACTGAAAATGGTTTACTTCTTTAAATTAGCCAAAACTTTTTAAATTCAAGGATTATGAGAAATGCCTAACCAATTTACAGAAAAAGTCCAACAAGCTTTTGAAGCAGCTCTTCGTTATGCTCAAAAGTATTTAGATACAGAGATTACCGAAAATCATTTATTATATTCTTTTTTTGAAAATATAGAGGGTCTTTTTCACTCTATTGCCCTTTCTTTGAAATTAAACCCGAAAATGCTTCTTGGCCAGCTGAAAGACGTGTTAAGCAATCTTCCTAAGTTTACTAAAACAGGCACGGAACCTTCCCTTTCCCCCTCATTACAAAAAATACTTAAAAGAGCTCAAGAACTCGCTGATAAATGGGGGGATTCTTACCTAAGCAGCGAACACTTTTTTTATGCTTTTTGGCAATCTGCCCAAGAACCTTTTGCTAGTTGGAAAAAGTCATCCAAGCTATCATTAGAACAATTAGAAAACCATCTCAAAGGTTTAAGGGGTAATATGCATAGTGATTCTCCTACATCAGAAGATCAATATAATGCACTAGAAAAATACTGTAAAAATCTTACTCAATTAGCTAAAGAAGGAAAATTAGATCCTGTAATTGGCAGAGATGAAGAAATCAGGCGCACTATGCAAGTTCTTAGTAGGCGTACTAAAAACAACCCGTTATTGATTGGAGAGCCAGGTGTTGGGAAAACCGCTATAGCAGAAGGGTTAGCTCTACGGATTGTTCAAGGAGATGTTCCAGATGCTTTAAAAAACAGAGAACTTTTTGCCTTAGATATGGGCAGCTTAATTGCAGGCACTAAATTTCGCGGAGAATTTGAAGAGCGCTTAAAAAGCATTTTAAAGAAAGTGGAGGAGGCTGAAGGGCAAATTGTTCTGTTTATTGATGAAATGCATACGCTGATTGGAGCAGGTGCTATAGAAGGAGCGATGGATGCAGCCAATCTATTAAAGCCCGCTCTAGCAAGAGGAACATTGCATTGTATTGGGGCTACAACGCTTAGTGAATATAAAAAATATATCGAAAAAGATTCTGCCTTAGAAAGACGTTTTCAGCCTATTCTTGTTCAACAACCTTCATTAGAAGATGCTATCGCCATTTTAAGAGGATTGCGTGAGCGTTATGAAATTCACCATGGGGTTAGAATCACAGAAGAAGCTCTACATGCAGCTGTGTTTTTATCCGCTCGTTATATCTCTGATCGCTATTTACCCGATAAAGCTATCGACCTAATCGATGAAGCAGCCAGTGTGATCCGCATGCAAATCAGCTCTCGTCCCTTACCAATAGACATTAAGGAAAGAGAGCTCTCTTCTCTCATCGTAAAGCAAGAAGGATTAAAACGAGAAAACTCTCCTTTTGCGCAAGCAGAGGAAAAAAAACTCCAAGAGCTCATTGCACAAATTAAAGAAGAGCTCTCTCTTCTGACTAATGAATGGAACTTAGAAAAACAATTTATCGAGCAAGTAAAACAAAAGAAAAATGCTTTAGAGAATCTTCGTTTTCAAGAACAAGAAGCAGAGCGCAAATTCGATTACAATAAAGCTGCAGAGCTAAAATATAGTCTGATTCCACAAATGACACAAGAACTAGACCAGGCTCAATCGAGCTTGAAAGAACTTCCACATCGACTTTTGCAAGAGGAGGTAGATGCTCCTTTAATTGCAGAAATCGTAGCCAAATGGACGGGTGTTCCTGTACAGAAAATGTTAGGAGAAGAAAAGATGCGCCTTTTGCATCTAGAAACCTTGCTCAATGAAAAAGTTATAGGACAATCTTTTGCAATAAAAGCAATTGGTGAAGCCATTCGTCGATCCAGATCTGGTTTAAACGATCCTGAAAGGCCCATTGGTGCTTTTTTATTTATGGGACCAACAGGAGTGGGTAAAACAGAACTCGCTAAAGCGCTTGCAGAAATTCTCTTTGATCAAAAAGATGCACTATTGCGCTTTGATATGTCTGAATACATGGAAAAGCAATCAACAGCGAAATTAATTGGATCCCCTCCTGGCTATATCGGTTATGAAGAAGGAGGGCAGTTAACCGAAAAACTACGTCGTCGTCCCTATGCTGTGGTTTTATTTGATGAAATCGAAAAAGCACATACAGAGATCTTTAACATATTATTACAAGTTTTTGATGAAGGCCACATTACAGATAGCAAAGGCAGAAAAGTGAATTGTAAGAATGCGTTATTTATTATGACTTCTAACTTAGGATCAGAGATATTAAACACATATCTTCAAATACAAACAAAACAACCTCCCAAAGAAGAGCTCCTTCAAATATTAGAGCCCATTTTAAAGGCACATTTTCGCCCAGAGTTTCTTAATCGCTTGGATGAAATACTCCCTTTTTTACCTCTGCAAGAAAAAGATCTGGAACAAATTGTAGAGCTTCAACTTCAAAAAGTAAAAGAGCGCTTAGCAGAAAAAGAAGTGGAGCTGGATTACACAAATGAGGTAAAAGCACTACTTGCAAAAACAGGCTATGACCCTATTTATGGAGCACGTCCTTTGAAACGCTTAATTCAAAAAGAAGTGGTCAATCTGCTTTCTAATGCAATTTTAGAAGAAAAAATTACCAGTCATTCTAAAATTACATTAATCGTGGATAGAAAAGGGCTCATCGCGCTTAAAAATCTTGCAAATGAGTTAAAGTAGTCACTTTAATTTTTGCAATTTTTGCAACAAATAGGAGGCCCATTAAACAAAGGCCTCCTCCTAAAATGAGCACAAATACACTGCTAAAAAGCTGACATAAGAGTCCCCCTAGTAAAGGCATAACAATCCCTCTTATCCCAATTAGTAAAATATTGACCCTTGTAAAAGGAGAACTATCATGTTCTCCTGCAAAAATTGTACCAGAGAGATTCCAAATCAAATGACTTCCTGCTTGAGCCACCCCATACAACATAAAACCTAAATAGAGAAAAGCAATGTGTATTTGAGCAAAAAGGAGCATAATAGGGAAAATTCCCATTCCAATCAGAACCCACAAGCTGAGTTTAAGAATGTCGCACACTCTCAATCCCCTTTTCCATAAAAAAGTAGATCCTGCTACACCTAACGCCATAAAAATAAAGCGGGCTGTTGCCATATTTGTATAAGATAAAGATAAGGTATCTACATAAAAGCTAGAAAATGCAGGTCCCATTAGCATTAAGGCGCTACCTCCAAACATAAAAATCCATTGTAGATAGCGAAAATTTTTATGTTTATGCAATAAGTAAAAACTTTCTTTCCAAGGCTTCATAGAATTGGGTTGTTCAATTTCCTTTTCCTCTATCAAAGGAATTCTTCTAAAAAATAAAATGCTGCTTAGTCCAATGAGCGAGGTGCAAGAAAATAGAGTCTTCCAGTCCATAATATGAGAGCGCAGAAGGTAGGCAAATAAAAGCCCTAAAATACCTGATTCTATAAAACCGAATAGATAATAGAGAGAAAAAGCATCCTCTCTTGGTTTTTTAGGAATATTACATTTAATGATTTCCATTAAGGAAGGAATAGCAGCTCTACTGAATAATTGATAAGAAGCTGCGGCAAATAGAAAAAAAGAAAAATTTTCTATCCAAGGCAAAAAAACAAAGGGTAAATAGGTTAAAAGGAAAGCACCTACTAAATTAGCTATTAAGTGAGCTCTTCCTTTTTTAAAATAAGCGCTCCAACAAAAAGAAAAAAGGGATAAAACAGGACGCAGGGTAAGAAAAATAGAAAGTTGGAATACATTTGCCACATATTCTTTACGCAAGATGAATGGCAACAGAGTATACAATGATACAAGAGGTTCACTAGCAAGATTTGTCCACAGCATGGCTAAACGCGTTTGAGGACAGCCTTTTGTCATGGGTAAAATAGCCCTTTCGTAAAAAAAATTTGAGCCTATTTTACCATAGCTCTTGCGTTTCTCTCTAGGAAATACCAATTAGAAATTATCACTTATTTTTTTTGAAAAAAATCGCTAAATTGTGAGCGCAGAGAAGAAGGTATCACTTCTTCGATTCCTGATTTGTCATACATTAAAAAATATGTACAAGCAATCATAATCCCAAATGCAGGATTAAATAAGGCAATAAACAAAGAGATCCCACAGACCAAAGCTCTTTTTATAGTAAGCCGAGCTGCTGCATTAAGCTTAGAAAAGCCTTTAACCTTACCTAAACTAAGGAACATGCCAACTCCTGATACAGTAAATAATAAAAGTGCATAAATAATCCAAAGACAATCACCTAAAAATAAAAGAACAAAAAACAATCGCGCTAAAATTGCTGAAAAGAGGCGATCTTTTTGCTTAAGCGGCTTATCTACAGATTCTTCTAGATTTTCAAAGAATTCCTTGCTAGAGGAGGGCTCTTCTGTAGATTCTACTTTTGTGACTTCAGAAATATCGTAAATTGCCATGATATCCTACTGTTTGTGCTTGAGCTTATTAAAACCGTTTAAAGCTGCAATGCGATAACCTTCCGCATAAGTCGGATAATTAAACACTTGATCGATAAAATAATCAATCTTTGCGTTAAAGCTCATTGCTACTTGCCCGATATGAATCAACTCTGTGGCAGCTCGACCTATAATGTGAATTCCTAAAATTTCTAATGTATCTGCATGAAATAAAATTTTAAATATACCTAGATCATTTCCTATGATCTGATTTTTAGCAATTTCGTAATAGTAAGCTCTACCAATCTCATATCTAAAATCAAGTTCTTTAAGCTGATTTTCAGTATAACCACATGAAGAAATTTCTGGAATTGTATAAATACCAATTGGGTAGAAATCAGGAAAATGATGAGTTTTTGCGCCAAAAGCATTTCGAGCTGCTAATCTACCTTGCTCCATGCTAGTAGAAGCAAGAGCTGGTCCTCCAATAACGTCCCCTACAGCATAAATATTGCGCAGCGTTGTGTGATCAGATCTTTTAACTTGAAAAAGAGCATTAACAGGAATATAGCCAAATTTATCGATAGAAATTCCCAGATTTTCAATATGCAAATGTTCTACATTCGCACTTCTTCCCAAGGCATATAATAACACCTCTGCTTGCACATGCGTTTTATCTTTAAAAGTGACTTTTACAAAATCATCTTTCTTTTCAATCGTATCTAATTCTTTATTTCCCAACATTTTAAGACCAATTGCATTTAAAGATTTTTGTAGATGCAAACCAATTTCCGAGTCTAAGAGAGGTAAGAGATGAGCTTTTTTATCGATAACCGTCACTTTTGTTCCTAAAGCAGCAAAAAAACTAGCATACTCAGAACCAATAATCCCTCCTCCCAATACAAGAAGCGTTTTTGGCAAATGGTCAATAGAAAGCAATCTGGTGGAATCTAAAATTTTTTGATCATCAAAAGGAACAGAGTTGGGATTACGTGGTCTAGAACCGGTTGCTATCAAAAAATATTGTCCTTCTACTCTATATAAAATCTTTTTATCTAAATTACATACATTGACGTGATGAATATCCTTAAAGCAGGCGGTCCCATGAATTACTTGAATATGATTTTTTTCAAATTGCTTTACTAAAATCTTTCTTTGTTCTTCTAAAACAAACGTAAGTCGATAATTTAAGTCATTAATGGAAACCTCTTTTAACGGGCAATTTTTCCCATAAAAACTTCTTTTATAAAAGTCTGTAAGGTCTATAATAGCTTCTCTTAAAGATTTAGATGGAATTGTGCCAGAGTTTAAAGATGCACCTCCCAATACGGAATCTTTTTCAATAACAACAACTTTTTTACCCATTTTTGAGGCTTGAATGGCTGCTTTTTGTCCAGCAGGACCAGATCCAATAACCACAAGCTCCGCATATATTTCTTTCACATTTTTCTCCTAAAAGTTAAATTTACCCTAACAATCTGAAATATTCTTGTTCAATAAGTTTTAAGTTGCTAAGATCTTTTCTTTTATAAGAATCACAGGAGTAAAGGAAAGATGTCTAAAAGATGTCAAGTCACTGGTAAATGTCCTGTTCGAGGAAAATCCTATGCAATTCGTGGAATTCCAAAGAAAAAAAAGGGGATTGGCTTAAAGATTACAGGAATTAAAAAACGCCGTTTTCAACCAAATTTAATTAAAAAACGTTTATGGCTTGCAGAAGAAAATCGTTTTATTAGTTTAACCCTATCGGTAAGCGCTCTACGTACAATTAATAAAAATGGCTTGCAATCTATTGTTCGTGAGCTTCGCAAAAAAGGTGAAAAGGTTTAAAAGTTTTTTTATTCTGCGTAACCTATCAGGTTTTATCTTTTTTAGAGTTTCCCTCTCCCTCCTGATAGGTAGCCTTTCTCTATTTTTCATTTGGCTTGTATTTACCGCTACTACTACCACTTTTCCCTCTATAGAAAATCCTCTGATTTTTTATTCTAATCAAACAAGAGATGATATTAAAGCTGTATTTTATCGATCGATTAAAGAGGCTAAATCACATGTTTATTTAAGTATCTATGGGCTAACAGATGTCAGCATCATTCACATACTCAAGCAGAAAGGATTACATACCCCTGTTGAAGTTTACTACGATTCTTCAGCATCTCCCAAACTAAATAAAAAACTTAAAAGTTGCTCTTCCTTCCCAGTAAAGACAAAAGGATTGATGCATAGGAAGATCCTGATTTTGGATAAAGAACTGGTTTTTCTAGGCTCTGCTAATTTCACTCCCTCTTCTCTTCTTTACCATTCTAATCTTGTAATTGGTTTATATCACCCACCTCTTGCTAGTTTTCTTCAAAATCCTGCCAGCTCCTATTATTCCTTTGAAATAAATCAACAGCAAGCTGAAGCCTTTTTATTACCAACAGCAGGGAAAGAAGCGCTTGCTCATATATTGCAACTAATCAACCAAGCAAAAAAAACAATCGACATAGCATCATTTACTCTAACCCATCCACTTATTTGCGATGCTCTGATCTCTGCAAAAAATCGCAATGTAGATCTAAACATTGTCTTAGATGGCTATAGCGCCAAAGGAGCTAGTAAAAAAGCATTAGACCAGCTAAAAGCTCAGGGACTTGCTATTTGTGCTAGTCAAGGTGCACATCTACTACACCATAAACTTTGTGTAATAGATCGAGAAATTCTGATCACAGGGTCTGCTAACTGGACAAAAGCAGCTTTTAGCAAGAACGCAGACCTTTTATTAGTCCTTTATTTAAAAGATCCTAAACTCAAGAAGTTTTTAAAAAAACTTTGCAAAATGATAAAAGTAGAGTCTAAACTTATCGAAAATTAGGTAAGTTTAATGCAGCTCTCTTCCTTTTGACGCAAATACACGATATGTCGCAATTATCTATAGTTATACATCTTTTCTAACTGTCATGAACCTATCTTGAATTGAATATAAATTTTCGCTATGATACCAGATCTTTTTATTTTTTAACTAAAGACAGATGACATGAGCAAGCAAGGATTAAATGAA
>NZ_JAAVTY010000057.1:0-8986 GCF_018642185.1 Candidatus Rhabdochlamydia sp. W815
AAAACGAAAATCCGAGAACTTTTACCTACTGTAGCTAATTTATCCGAAGCCTTAGATCAAGCTGTTTTATCAATGTCGATTTAAATAACTATATTAGATCTGGTAGGTGCAAAGGAAATTCTTCATGCGTAAGCCCTGGTCAGTTTACGTAAACGGCGCTTCATTGCATCATGTCGTAAAGATTATTTATTAGATCTAGTAGGTGCAAAGGAAATTCTTCATGCGTAAGCCCTGACCGCATCCCTATGAATCAATCCAATTTTGCTGGGTCCGTAAAACACCTAAAGAGTCTTTAACCGAAGAGTTATACTTAATAAGACGATGTAAAAAGCATAACTTAGCAATGTTTAAAAGTTGTTTATTGCTGTGGTTAATTAAATAGATCAATGTATGTAAATAATCGATCCATAAAGAATCGGGCTTATCATTAAGTAGATGAGCTAATTGTGTTGTGCTAAAAGGAACTTTTAGAGAAATGCTGGTTTCTGCAATCAGCAAAGGTAAAAGCAGAGCCTGTTTTTTTCTATGGGATTGCAGAGTATCGTTATAGTGTTCTAAATAATGAGATGCCTTTTTAAGGCTTCTGTGGATTAAAGGATTCGATACAATAGACTTGTAATTCGAAAATTCGTAGCTTGTAAACACAGCTTTTTCAGCTTTGAAGAGATCTAAAAAAGTAACTTATCAAACCTTGAATTAAGATTACAAGCCTTTTAATTATTCCGAAAAAAAAACTTTAACTTTTTCAGAAAAGTTGCCCTGAAGGGGATTATTACGCTCTGTTTCTAACTCTTGGAATTTTTTTAATAAATCTTTCTGATTACTAGTCAGGCGTATGGGTGTTTCGATCAGTAATTTTATAAGCAGGTCACCCTTAGATTTTCCTCGAACATTGGGAAAACCTCCTCCTTTAACTCTTAATATTTTCCCACTTTGAGTTCCATCAGGGATTGAAATACGAACATTTTCCCCTGTTGGAGTAGGGATCTCTTTTTTACATCCTAATGAGGCTTCTACAAAACTGATAGGAAATTCAACGATTACATTATCTCCATCTCTTTGGAAAACATTGTGGGGTTTGACCGTAATGAAGATGTAGAGGTCTCCAGCAGGGCCACCTCTTTCACCTACATCACCGTATTCAGACATGCGAAGACGCATCCCGGTATCAACACCAGCTGGTATTTTGATAGGAACTGTTTGCTTCTTCTTTACTCTGCCTGTTCCATGGCATGTTTTGCATGGATCGGTAATTGTTTTCCCCTGTCCATAACATTGATGACACACGCTTGACATGCTAAAAAAGCCGCGAGTCTGGTGAATTTGACCACATCCTCGGCAAGCAGGGCATTTTTTAACCCCATTAGCTGAAGCAGCTCCTAATCCATTACATGTGTTGCAGCATACATAATTGGTAACGCTAGCTTCCTTTTCTACCCCTTTTACAGCTTCTTCAAAAGAGAGTGTGACATTTATTTTTTTACTTGCTCCTTGTTGACCCCCTGCTTCTTCAGACCCCCCCCCTCCAAAAAAGGAATCAAAAACAGAATCATTACCACCACCACCACCAAAGGCGTGCATGAACGTACGCAGCGCTTCTTCCATAGAAGAAAAACTACCAGCACCACCTGAAGAAGATCCAAATCCTGCTGCTCTTGGATCATGGGTGCCATATTGATCGTAATGGCGTCTTTTTTCTTCGTCTCCTAGGATTTCGTAAGCTTGAGAGATTTTTTTGAACTTTTCTGTAGCTTCGGGATTTCCTTGGTTTTTATCAGGATGGTACTGAAGAGCATTTTTGCGATAAGCCGCTTTAATTTCTTCCTGGGTGGCATCGCGAGATATACCCAGCTCTTTATAATAATCGGAACTACTCATAATAAATGGGGTATTTTATGTTTGTAAAAGGCTAGTGTAGCATAAAGGATTGGTTTTCTGCCAATAATTTAGCAAAAGAGTCTTTAAAGTGCTAAAATCCTAAAAACCTTTTGGGTTTTTTATATTTTTGTGCAGCTTTTGATTTTGCTCGGCTTTTTACAGAGGGTTTATCATAACAAAGACGTGTTTTAGCGGACTTCATAATGCCTTCTTTATCGACTTTCTTTTTTAAAGCCCTCAAAGCTTTATCAAGAGGTTCTCCGGTGCGGACTTTAACGCTGGGCATGAACAATTTTTCCTTAAGTTACAAATTAATAATAAGCCAAATCATCTTAAGTTCTTAAAAATTAAGCCAAAGATAAAGATCTGTCGGCTCTCTTTTAAGATTTGATATCTAATCATCTTAAGGGAAAATCTGCTTATTTTTCAAATCTAAAAAATCTTAAAGCTTATATAGGAAGGGTATGATGGTAAAATATTTTTTGATTTGGGGAGATATTCTTTAGCAAAGGTAAGAGAGCCTGAGGATTAACAGCAGGTAAATAACGAGGAATAGAAAGGTCCAATGAGCTCTCAGAAATAATATAATCGCTGCCTGTGATTTTTTTACAAATTTCCAGGTTTTCTATAAATTCAGGATCTGTGCTTTCAAGGAAATTTTCCTTTTGCACTCCTTGAATAACTAAAGATCGGCCTGATTTATGGGGTAATAAAAAACTAAAACGACCTAAACGAGGGGGTAGATAAGCTAATGGAGAGTAAAAAGATTGGTAAACAACCTTTAATCCAAAACTCAAAGTTCTAGCAATAGTTACTCCAACCCTTGTGCCTGTGTAAGAGCCCGGACCTATACCAACGGCAATTTTATCTATTCTTGGATAGGAAGAAAGAAGACGCTCAATGCTGGGAAAAAAAGACGTAGATAATTGGTTTTCATGTATATAGGAATGGCATGCACAGATTATATCTGCTTTTGCAACAGCAATTAAGGCTATCGTGGAGCTGGTATCTAAAATAAGAGTATACATTTTTTCACAAAGAATTTGATTTAGATTAACAAAAATGACTAAAAATCACACCACTTTTAAACAATATTTCCATCTATAAATAGTTTGCTTTATTGCGCATATTTTCTAGAGCTGATAAATTGATGGCCTTTTATTAATGATGCATTCGATGTAATCCCAGTTAGGAGATTGTTTTTTGGATAGTCAAAAAGAACAGGAAGAGATTTTAAACGAAGAGAAAATGGAAGAAGCATTAGTCAAAGCTATGCAGAAATCTGTAAAAAATGAAAAAACAAGAAGCAAGAATGCTGAGTCTTTTCCTCATGAAGTATTTATAGTCCCTCTTAGTCGCCGTCCTTTTTTCCCGGGCATGGCTGCGCCTATTGTGGTTGAACCAGGCGCCTTTTACGAAATTCTCAAGCTAGTCGCCAAGTCAGAACATAAATGCATGGGTTTATTTTTAACCCGTAATGAGAATGCAAATATTTATAAGGTTGGCTTTGATGACTTGTATCAAGTAGGGGTTTTAGCACGTGTTTTGCGGATTATTCCTATGGAGCAAGGTGGGGCCCAGGTAGTTTTAAATATGGAAAAACGTATTTCTATACGCAAACCTTTTAAAACCCTTAAATATCTCAAAGCGCAGCTAACTTATCATCATGATGAAGTCAAACAGCTTTCCAAAGAGCTAAAAGCGTATTCAATTAGTATTATTACAACGATTAAAGAACTTTTGAAGTTAAACCCTTTATTTAAAGAAGAACTACAAATTTTCTTAGGGCATTCCGACTTTACCGAGCCCGGGAAATTAGCTGATTTTGCAGTAGCTTTAACAACAGCTAGCAGAGAAGAACTACAAGAAGTGCTAGAAACCTTTGATTTACAGGGTAGAATCGATAAGGCATTGCTTTTATTAAAAAAAGAAATTGATTTAAGCAAGTTGCAAAATAGTATTAATCAGAAGATAGAAGCCAATATTTCAGAAGCCCAACGCGATTTTTTTCTCAGACAGCAACTAAAGACCATTAAAAAAGAACTAGGTCTAGAGAAGGATGATAAAACCTGTGATGTAGAGAAATTTGAGGGGCGCTTAAAAAAAAGAGTCGTTCCTTCTGATGTCATGCAGGTCATTGAAGATGAAATGGAAAAGTTGGTTGTGCTAGAAGTCCAATCAGCCGAATACGCAGTATGTCGTAATTATCTAGATTGGTTAACGATTATTCCATGGGGTATTTATAACGAAGAGAAGCTAGATCTAAAGGTTGCAAAAAAAATACTCGAAAAAGATCACTATGGACTCAATGATATCAAGGAAAGAATTTTAGAATTCATTGCAGTAGGGAAGCTCTCTGGTGGAGTAAAAGGGAGTATTATTTGTTTGGTTGGTCCTCCAGGAGTGGGAAAAACCAGTATTGGAAAAAGCGTTGCAAGGGCTTTGAAAAGGCCTTTTTATCGATTTTCTGTAGGTGGTATGCGTGATGAGGCAGAAATCAAAGGACATCGCCGTACCTATATTGGGTCTATGCCAGGAAAACTTGTTCAAGCGCTTAAGTCTACTCAAGCGATGAATCCTGTCATTATGTTAGACGAGGTTGATAAGATGAGCTCCAGTTATCATGGAGATCCAGCTTCTGCTTTATTAGAGGTTTTAGACCCAGAACAGAATAAAGATTTTCTGGATCACTATCTGGATGTTCGTTGCGATTTATCCCATATTTTATTCATTGTCACAGCAAATATCCTAGACACCATTCCAGAGCCTTTGAAAGATCGCATGGATATCCTGCGTTTATCAGGTTATATCTCAGAAGAAAAGATACAAATTGCTCAAAAATATTTAATTCCCCGTAATCGCAAAAACATGGGATTAAAAACAACGGATATTAATTTTACTAAAGATGGAGTTTCTCAAATCATCAATGGGTATGCCCGAGAAGCAGGTGTTCGCAGCTTAGAAAATTATATCAAGAAAATTATGCGTAAAGTGGCTGTTTCTGTTGTTAATGCACAAGAAAAAGAGACAGAGTGTAAAAAGATTTCGATTTCCGAGAGTAATGTGAAAGATTTTCTAGGGAAGCCCATTTTTACCACAGATCGTTATTATGAAAGAACGCCTGTGGGTGTGTGTATGGGACTTGCTTGGACCTCTTTAGGAGGTGCTACTTTGTATGTGGAAGCAACTAAAGTACACGCGGAAAAGATGGAAATGAAATTAACAGGACAAGTGGGAGATGTGATGAAAGAATCCTCTCAAATTGCTTGGACTTTCTTACATAGCCAGGTGAATCGGTATGTTCCAGGAGGTAGCTTTTTTGAAAAGTCTCAGGTGCATCTACACATCCCTGAAGGAGCTACTCCAAAAGATGGACCTTCAGCGGGAATTACCATGGTAACGTCTTTGCTTTCCCTTTTAAAAGATCAACCTGTTATAGAAGATTTAGGGATGACAGGAGAATTAACGCTTACCGGTAAGATTTTACCCATTGGCGGGGTTAAGGAAAAATTGATCGCTGCAAAACGCTCCGGAGCTAAAGTATTAATTTTCCCATCGGAAAATCAACGTGATTACGATGAGCTTCCCACTTATGTCAAAAAAGGGATTCAGATGCATTTCGTATCGCACTATGATGAGGTATTTGATGTCGCATTTAGCAAGTAGTTCTTGCTTTGAAGAGAGCATTTGTAAAAAAGTGATCGAACCTAAAAATCTTCAAGAGACAATCAAGTATTTGCGTGAAGAAAAAAAAACAATAGCAACGCTCAATGGCTCTTTTGATCTTTTACATGAGGGACATTTAGAGATTATTTTTCAAGCTTCTTTGCAAGCTGATATATTGATTGTAGCTTTAAATACAGATGTATCTATTCAACGGTATAAGGATATAAAACGTCCAATTATTCCTTTAAAGCAGAGAGTTTTATTAATCGCTGCCTTGGAAATGGTTGATTATGTCACCTATTTTAATGAGATAGACCCTATACGGATTTTATCAGAAATTCGACCAGATGTACATGTCAATGGTTCTGAATATGGAAAAAATTGCATAGAAAAAGAAACCGTCATTAGGCAAAAAGGGAGAATACACATTGTAGAAAAAATTCCGGGATTATCTACTTCTTACATCATTAACAAGATTAAAAAAATATGCGATTAATAGGCCTTTTTGACACAGAGCAAAAAGCACTTAGCTTTCATTCTTTTTTATTGCAAAAAGGAATACAAAGCTCTTATGAACCAGATAATCCTTCTGCGGAAAAACCTTTTTATCGTATATGGATCCAAAGAGAAGAAGATTTTAAAGAAGCTTCAGAATTATTTTTGCAGTTTAATCAAAATCCCAATGACTCTTTATTTCAAATACAAGAAGAACCTAAAAAAGAAGAATTAATAGAGCCCTCTGTAGTTCAGATACAAACTTCTCGAAAATGGAGAGGGATTACTCCTCTTCTAATTTTTATCTGCTGTTTTTTATTTTTATGGAACTCTTTTCAAGAAAGCCAAATTATGAAAAATAAAGGAGCACTAGCCCTTCAGGTCTCTTTAACACCATTGATGCAAAAATTGCTGTTTGATTATCCAAAAGCCTTTAAGGAGTTAAACCAATTTGTTCAAGAGCATCCTATGAAAACCTTTCAAGGTGTAGATGAATTACCTTTAGAAACTCAATTAGAATTAAAAAAAATAGAAGCCATCCCTTCTTGGAAAGGGGTATTGCAGCTTTTCCCCACTATACAAAAAGAAGGCCTACAAGCGATAAGCAAAGTTCCGATGTTTGAAAAAATCAGACAGGGACAAGTTTGGCGTCTGATTACGCCTATTTTTCTGCATCGTGATTTTTTGCATATCCTTTTTAATATGGCTTGGCTTTTTCTATTTGGTAAGCAACTGGATTTGAAAATAGGTAAGAAAAAAATGCTTGTGTTAGTGCTTCTGATTGCCATAGCTAGCAATGTGGCACAATATATCATGAGCGGTCCTTATTTTATTGGAATTTCAGGCGTAGTAGTAGGAATGGGTGGATTTATTTGGGTGCGCCAAAAAAAAGCTCCCTGGGAAGGGTATTCTGTCCAAAAGAGCGCTCTTTTATTGTTATTTTTCTTTGTTGCCGCAATGGTCGTATTGGATGGAGTTATCTGGGGGATTAGGCTGTTTTATCATCTAGCGCCTACTTTGCAGATTGCTAATACCGCACACGTTGTAGGAGGTCTTACCGGAGCTTTTTTAGGATGTCTTTCTTGGTTTAAAAAAGGACTTGCATGAGTCAGCGTTGTTTAGTTATTTTAGGCTGCTCTAGTCAGCAACATACACGCACCCGCAATCACGGCGCTTATCTTTTACTTTGGAAAACCGAAGGCTTTTTATTTGACCCAGGAGAAGGAACGCAGAGACAATTTATCTTTGCAAATGTGGCTCCCACTTCTGTAACACGTATATTTATTAGTCATTTCCATGGGGATCACTGTTTAGGGTTGGGCTCTATGTTAATGCGCTTAAACCTGGATAAGGTTACACATCCAGTTCATTGCTATTATCCAGCTAGCGGCCAAACCTATTTTGAAAGATTGCGCTATGGGTCGATCTATCACCAACAAATTGAGATCGTCGAACATCCTGTTTTTGAGGAAGGAGTTGTTCATGAGGATGAGCAATTTTTGATTCAAGCGCGCTTTTTAGAACATGGAGTTGATAACTTAGCTTGGCGTGTTATAGAAAAAGACCAAATTAAATTTGATCAAAAAAAACTACAACAAGCTGGAATTTTTGGTCCTAATGTGCGTCTTTTAAAGGAGAAAAAAGAACTCATCATTCAAGGAAAAAAGATCAAATTAGAGGATGTAAGCTGGGTTCGCAAAGGAGATGTGGTCTCTATTGCCATCGATACTCTGGTTTGTCCTGCTCTTGTTGAAGTGGCAGATCACGCCAAACTCTTTCTCTGTGAAAGTACCTATTTAGAAGCTCATAGACATTTAGCTGGAAAGCATCACCATTTAACCTCTAAACAAGCAGCTAAAGCTGCCCTAGAAGCTCACGTAGACACATTGGTATTGACACATTTTTCTGCTCGTTATCAAGACTTAAATGAGTTTTTACAAGAAGCCTCTGTTATTTTTCCTAGAACAATTGTTGCAGAGGATTTAAAAGTCATTCCTTTTTAATTCTCAAGATCTTCCATAATAACGGTAAGCTCTCGAATAAGCATGTCCAAGCGATTTGGATGTTTTGTAAAATTATGTAAAACCAAACTTAAGTCAGAATCTTCTTCTATTTTAAAGTTAGTAGCTACTTTTAATAAGCTAGTCTCAGAAGCACTATTTGGACTGTATAAGGACTGATATAAGACATTATGCATAATATAGGCTGCATCTTTTAAATCTTCAGACGACGTCCTAGAGCTTTCTTCTATTTTTTCAACAAGGGAATTTACTTGTCTTATTCCATAGGCAAATTCTTCTAAAAATTGAGGATCTTTTGCTTTAACAGCATTTAGAGATTGTAATTTGGTTTTAAATTGCCCAATACTATCGTAAAGCTCTTTTTGTATTTTTTTAATCGGATCTTGAAAGGGCAAGGGAGAAGAAGGAAAGGAACCAGTGATTCTAATCATTTTAATTCTCTTCTTTTTTTTCTTTAAGCCTGCGCATAGGCTTTCTCTTTGTTTTTTTCTCCTCTACAGAGTTTGTTTGTGATAGGGGGTAGCTTCAAAACATAACTCCTTGTTTATTTTTAGTGTATCGCGTTTGTTTGGTTTTTTTGTCAAAAAAAATATTTAATAAAAGGTTTTTATAGAATAGATCTAATTTTTAAAAAATTTTTTATAAAAATTATAATCAAATAGGATAATCAATTCATTGAATTACAGACTTTGTCTATTAATAAATCATTAGGTTTTTTATTAGACATGCCATAATTGCACACAAAGAAGGGGTTACTTGTTTAGTCCCAAAGTGTGATGGAGTGGATTAATTCTAAAACTTTTTGGTTTTTTTTGCCAATTTTTGATAATATATACTAGTGCCGATTCAAACGGCTAGCTTAATGGGATTTAAGTCAACGACTTGAAACTTGTCGTTTATCCTACATTTCAAAATATCTGTTATTT
>NZ_JAAVTY010000058.1:0-8976 GCF_018642185.1 Candidatus Rhabdochlamydia sp. W815
GAGATTTGAAAAAATCTCGTTTATATTGGAGAGTTTATCCTACTCCGTTTAAGGAGCAACCCCTTCTTTGTGTGCAATTATGGCATGTATACAAAAAGATTCTCAACAAACATGCTATGCTCGGGTGCGCAATAGATGGTTTTTCAAGTATTTATATGTTCTTTTTTGTGCACTTCGAGGTTGAAAGGGCCGCTAATAAAAGCGTTCTTAAGGTGCTTTTTCTTATAAACCGCTAAAAGCTTCTTTCAAAGTATTACACTTTTAGTATTTGGAGCTTTTTGAGCTGCTTTTATGCTTTTAATAAACAAAATTTGTTAATAAGAATTGCATTTAAGTATCTAAATCTTTTACACTGCGATCGGCTTAAAGATTGGATTTTTCCAAGAAATGAGTTTTCTATATTTCCATGCATTAAATTTTTGTGTTTTAGCTCGTATTTTTAAAATTTTTGCAAATGTTCTTGCAAGACCGTTGCATTAAAAAAAGAGCTAAAGTAAATAGTCATTCTATAACCGGATAGAGTGAAATAGGTATGATTCCCGGCTATAATGAGGAAAGAACATGAATATTAAAAGTGAGCGATTAAAAAAACTGGAAACGGAACTTCACGATTTGGAGCATTGGCTAAAGCTGGGTTTAGTTCCTAAAAAAGACTTAGACAAGCATAAAGAAGAAATTAAAATGCTCCAAGATAAGGTTAAGGAAGAAAAACAAAGGCTGCGCTTTCTTAAAGAAAGTGGAGAAATGGAAGAATTTACTCTACCAAAACGCCAAACCGGACGTCAAAATGCACATGAGCCTCATAGCTTGCCTGATGTAGATATTGGAGATGAAGGGTTCACCGAAACAGGTTTTGATATGGAAACAGAACCTTTTGATCTTGATACTACCGCATCTGGAGAAGATGCCAGTAGTGCAGATGAATATGGTGATGATGCCGGAGTAGAAGAAGAAGACCCGTTTTCTGACCGCAATCGTTGGAAAAGAGGGGTTTTTGAAGATCCCGATGCTAATGACTGGTAATCAGATTAGTCTTTATATACATATTCCTTTTTGTTCTAAGAAATGTCCTTATTGTCATTTTTTTGTTATTCCGGATAAGGAATCCTTTCAAAGGAAATTTTTGGTCGCCTTCTTGCAAGAATGGCAGCTTAAAAGCCCTCTTCTAAAAGATAAACAGATTATTTCTATTTATTTTGGAGGAGGAACGCCTACTCGGCTATCTTTAGCTTATTTAACCAAAATGGTCGCGGTTATTTTATCTAGTAAAGTAGCTGCTAATTGTGAAATGACCATCGAAGCGAATCCAGAGGATATAAATCCGGAACTTTTGCAAACGCTCAAAGATTTATCCTTTAATCGAATCAGTTTTGGAGCGCAGTCTTTTAATGACAATGAATTGATTTCCTTAGGTAGAGGTCATACAGCAAAGCAATCAATTAATGCGATTCAAGCGGCCTATTTAGCGGGTTTTGATAATCTTTCGATTGATTTGATGTTTGAGCTGCCTAATCAAACACCGTCTTCTTGGAGAAAAACTTTAAACCAATTACGTGATTTGCCTATCAAACATCTATCTCTTTATAATCTTACCTTTGAGCAACACACGGTTTTTCATCAAAAAAAACAACAATTACAAAAATTAGTTCCTTCTCCAGAAGAATGCCTTCCTATGCTACAAGAAGCTGTAGAGAGTTTAAAAGAAATGGGTTTTGAGCGTTATGAGATCTCTGCTTTTGCAAAATCCAAGGCTTATTCTTTACATAATACCGGCTATTGGCTTGGGCGCCCTTTTTTAGGTTATGGGCCTTCTGCTTTTAACTATTGGGAAAAAAGACGGTTTTCAAACCTTTCTCATTTCAATCAATATTGTAATTTTCTTGAGGCTCAGCAAGATCCGGTTGGTTTTTCTGAGCAGCTAGCTTTCCCTCATAATCTCTATGAGCTTTTTGTGATTCAACTGCGTCTTTGTGAAGGGGTAAATATAGTTGCTTTTGAACAAATGCACGGACCTTTACCCGGTGATTTTTTAGAAATTTGTGAAAGGTTAATAGTAAAAGAAAAATGGTTATCTCGTGATAAAGACCGTTTATTTTTAACAGACAAAGGGATGTTATTCTACGACAGTGTTGCCGCAGAGCTTATTTAGTTTATGTTTCTAGGTAACAGCTTATCTCTTAAGATAAACTGTTACCAGAAAGCATGCAGAATTTTCTTAAAAATTGTTAAAACACGAGGTCATTACTTTTTTAAATTATTATTCTTTCGTGTTTATCAAACTTTAAAAAAATTTTCCGTTGTCTGCAATTTAAGCAATAAAGCAGCTTAAACTACTTCTGATAGCATTTTAAGAGCCTTTTAATCAACTATGATATTTCAAGGGAATGTAAATTAATTATTTAGAAACTATTTTTCATTTAAAGACTTTTAGCTATAAAAGCAGAATGAGAGCTCATTGTATAAGGTGAAGAAATTTGTTCCGGATGCTCGGAAAACTCTTTAGGGGAGATCAGAGAGGTATCGATGATACGATGCCAATTTTTACCTTGAGGAGCCAAAGGTAGCTCGATGGAAACGGGCTCAAAATACGCATTAAAAGCAATATAGAGATCTTCGCTATTTTGACTTTTTAACGTATAAGCAATAAATCGGCTTTCTGAGCTCCAGTTGGGTTGTAGAGGTTGATGACCGTGCCACTTAATGTCATCCGAGGTTAAAAAAGAGCTGCTTTGTAAAAGAGAAGCATGAGCTTTACGAAAAGCGATCATGAGTTTGTAAAAACGATAGAACTCTTGATTTTCTATCAACTTATCCCATAAGAACCAGTTCAGTTCATTATCTTGGCAATAAGCATTATTGTTGCCGAAACGATTATGAGCGTATTCGTCACCCATTAGAAGCATAGGGGTGCCAAGGGAGATAAGAAGAGCTGTAATTAAATTACGCATTTGTTTTAGACGCAAGAAAAGAATTTCCGGATTATCGGTTGCTCCTTCTACACCACAGTTCCAACTATCATTGTTAGAGTTCCCATCACGGTTTTCTTCCCTATTATCTAGATTGTGTTTTTCTTGATAACTGACCAAATCGTGCAGAGTAAAGCCATCGTGTGAAGTGATAAAATTGATGCTGCGGTAAGGATTTTTAGAGTTTTCATATAAATCTTCAGATCCACAGATGGCGTTAGCGAATTCTCCAGCTACATCATCGGTTCCTTTAATAAAGCGTCTAATGACATCGCGATACTTTCCATTCCATTCAGCCCAGCTATTGGGAAAAGCTCCTAATTGGTATAACCCACCTGCATCCCAAGGTTCTGCAATCAGTTTTACATGTGAGAGAATAGGATCTTTTGTAATAGCACGAATAGATAAAGGATCTGTAAGAAGAGATCCTTCTTCATCTCGGTTAAAACAAGAGGCTAAATCAAATCTAAAGCCGTCGACATGCATTTCTATTACGAAATAACGCAATGAATCAATGATAAACTCCATGACAACAGGGTTGTTTACATTGAATGTGTTACCCGTACCTGAAAAATTTAAGTATTCAGCATTTGGCGTTAACATGTAATAAGTGTTATTGTCGATTCCTGCAAAAGAAAAGCAAGGATCTTTTGCACCTCCTTCTGCTGTATGATTATATACCACATCTAAAATCACTTCGATTCCTTCCTTGTGAAGTGCTTTTACCAGATCCTTAAACTCATTGGAGGATTGGCTTGCTTCTTTGCTATAGCGATTCATGAGGGAGAAAAAACTACAGGTAGAATAACCCCAAACATTATAAAGAGGTTTTTCTGCTGCGGGTTGCTTTCGATGTAGTTCACACTCATCAAATTCAAAGATAGGCATTAATTCAACAGCATTGATTCCTAATTCTTTGAAATGTTGGATTTTCTCTTTGACAGCTGAAAAAGTGCCAGGTGCTTTACTAGAGCTTGAAGAATGTCTTGTAAAAGAGCGAACATGCATTTCATAAATGATCAATTGTTCCATGGGAATTTTAGGAGGGGTGTCTTGCTCCCAATCAAAAGAAGAATAAGGATAGAGTTTGCCTCTTAAAGGTTTTTGTTTTACTCCCCATTGATTATTCGTATTCAAATATTTACTATAAGGATCTAATAAAATTATATCGGGGCAAAAGTGATTTTTCGGATCTTGATTATCTCCATCTAATTGATAACCGTATTCCCATTCTATATCTTCTGCTAGATTTTTAATAAGTACATGCCAAATAGATCCGGTTTTATTTTTTTGAGGATCAAATGTAATTTGATAAGTAGAATCTGATGCATTTGGACGAAATATGTGTAAAATGACTTGATTAGCTGTTGATGAAAAAAGAGAGAAATTTATCCCTTCTATGCATCGACTTGCACCCAGGGGATAAGCAGAGCCTTTTTCAAGTACAAGGTGTTTCATCTTATAATCCCACTTAAATTTGTAGATTAGCTTAAAAATTCTTTCGAAGCAATTCGTTAATTTAATTTTTTAATTGCCCTTTTTAAGGGAATTTGCAAAAACTAGGTGATTTTTTATAAACAGACAACTCTTGACGTAAAAGATCTATTGTCAATAAATTAAGGTTATAGATCTTGTGCTGTCATTTTTTCCAAAATAGTAGTATTATTTTTTAAGGTTGTGCTCGTTTTTAAGGTTGTGCTCGTTTTAAAAGCGAAAGCGATTTATAATTAAGGATGAACATTAGAGAACTGTAGGAGGACGATTCAATGTCATTGGAAAATGCCAAGGCAAATTTAAAGGAATTCGGGAAAGAACTCAATCTAGAGTTGGCATTTGATGAAAATCACACATGTATACTTGGGATTGATAATACTTTTTCTCTTCATCTTACATACGAGCCAAATTCTGATCGTTTGTATTTATACTCACCGATCTTAGATGGTCTACCTAAGGATCCTGCGATCCGATCAAGCCTATACGAAGCTCTTCTTGAAGGGGCTATGTTAGGAGGTCAAATGGCAGGAGGAGGAGTAGGAGTTGCTGTTCCTGAAGAATTGATTTTAATGCATGCTGTTATAGAAATGGGTATAGGGGCTGATGCATCTGCATTATGCCGTTATGCTCCTTTATTTGTTGAGTCTGTAGAGAAGTGGAGAACCCGTGCAAAAGATATTTGCGAGGGTCGAGATACTAAAAAAGATCTTTCACCTCCAACAAATCCTTTAGGGGGAAAGCCTGGAGAAAGATTTATTAAGATTTAATAAAGTAATGGTCACTATTCCGATCGTTTGTTAAAACGCCCGGAATAGCGACTTCTTTATCTAAAGACGCCACAATTTGTTTTAAAGCCTCTTGTAATTCTTTATCTCTATTTTCCAATTTTGTTTTAATTTGCTTTACTGCTGTGACTGCTGTTGAATGATCGCGGGAAAATATCTTTCCAATCTGTGTAAAAGACAATTTAAGAATGGTTCTACATAAGTATATAGAAATTTGCCGAGGAAAGGTATGCCGGTGAATTTGCGATTTTCCTATAATTTCTGTAGAGGTTATATCAAAGTAAGAAGCTACTGCAGATAGAATAGTGTCTTTATTTAAGGTTTTTTGCTGCTCAAATTGAATGAGGTCAGAAAGAATGGTTTCTACTTGTCCTGACTGCAATTTATCCGGCTTAAAATTTTTATCCTTTAAATATATACGTAATAATAAAGCTTCAAAGGCGCGCAATAAAGAATGATTATTGGAAAACGTCTGAACTAGGAAAAAACATACTTTTTCTGTTAGAGGAAAATTTCTTACTTTACAACAATGGGTAAGTAACTTCTTACGCTCTATTTCTGTAAGTTCGCTTAATTGTAATACAATACCCCACTCAAATCTTGAAATAAGCCGCGGCTCGATTTCTTCTAGCTGAGAAGGGGGAGTATTAGAGCTTAAAATAATTTGTTTGTTAGATAAGTGCAGAGTATTAAAGAGGTGAAAAAGTTCTTCCTGTGTTGCATCTTTACGCATAAAAAGATGAACATCATCTATTAATAAGGCATCCAAATGACGATAGATCTCTCTAAACTTTTGCATTTCTGAAGAACGAATAGCAGAAATGACATGTTCGGTAAATGTTTCAGCTCGGACAAATAAGGCTTTAAGACCTCTTTGGCAAAAAAGATGAGTTAGAGCCATTAACAAATGGGTTTTACCTGTACCGGCTTTCCCCCAAAGAAAAATCGGATTGCAGGCAGCTAGGTTAGGAGGAGCAGAGGTAAAGCATAAAGAAATAGGATCTACTCCTGTTAGCTCACAGCATAGACGCATAACTACTTCATTGGCTTTAGCTGGAACAAAATTTGCTAGAGTAGCTATAGGATCTAATCTATCTGCAATAGGAGAAAACACAGCGGGTTGCTGAGTTTTATCCTTTTTTTTATTCATACCACCATCTGGAACATGAAGATGAACTTTAATGGTTCGAGAGTTATTATTCAGCAAGTGTGTTTTAATCAAAGGGCGCATATGTTCTTCAAACCACAACATATGAAAAGCATCAGCTGCCTCTAGATAGAGGTTAGTTGCATCAAAATGTAAGATTTTAAGTGATCGCAGCCATTGATTTACTGTTTGTTTCCCTAATAGGTCTTCTTGCTTTTTTAAAAACTCTTCCCAAGCTTGCATGGATACCACATGTGACAACAGGTGAAACTTAAAAGTAGCAGGTGGCTTAATTTTTGGCTTACTGCTGCCTAAAGCTTTTACGCCTTTTTCATTTTACGCATTATAAACCATTGCTGCAATATGCCAAGACCCATTGAAGATAGCCAGTAAAGATTTAATCCCGAAGGGAAATGATAAAACATTACAGTAAAAACAACAGTCATAATATTACCCATCATTTTTTGTTGTTTTTGTTGGTCTGTAAGAGTAGCGGTGGTTTTTGTATTCATAGAGGTAAAACGTTGTTGTACCCACATGATGAAACCTAGTAAAAAAGGTAAAAGATGGAAACTAGAACCAAAAAAAGGAATAGGATAGCCCCAGCTAAAAAGCACATCTGGTGCTGTTAGGTTATCAATCCATCCAGGGATGAAACTTGCACCTCTTAATTCAAAAGTAGATTTTAATAAGTCAAACATTCCAATTAAAAAAGGCAATTGAATTAATAGAGGAAAGCAACCCATTAATGGATTAACCCCTTTTTCTCGATAGAGGCTCATGACCTCCATTTGAGCACGCTTGGGGTCTTTTTTGTATTTCTCTTGAATAGCGGTTACTTGAGGAGCTATTTGGGTCATCTTTAAAGAAGAATTAATAGACCAAGCATTGAGCGGATAGAGCATAATACGCAATACGAGGGTCAATAAAATAATCGAAATTCCCCAAGATGAGGTCATTCGATAAAAAAACTTCATGACTAAAAATAAAAATTTAGCAAAAGGTTCTGAAATGAATGTAAACCATCCATGAAAGCTTAAAGCTCCAATATAACCCGGATTATACCCTTTAGCAGGGTTAGCATATGTTTGATCTACTTTATTCAAGAGGTCATCTTCGAAAGGACCTGCATATAAGCGGAAATGACTTGTTTGTTCATGCAGAGGTATCTGCATTTCATAACCTGGATATTTTTCAGGAGGATAAGGTTGATACTCTGGATTAATCAAAGAAAGACGGGTAGGAATTTGCATCCCAGAAATCATCTGCGCGCGAAATGAACTCCCTTCTGCTGTTAAAGGATCGAGAATCAGTCCCAAAAATCCGTTAGAGTTACAAATCCAATCCGCTGGTATAGCATTCATCGTTCCATTTTTAGGCAGAGATAGCTGTTCTATTTGTGCTTTTTGAGAACCTCTAAGCATCCGATATTTTAAAGTAGGGGCAGCATTTCCTGAGATAAGCTCTACCTCTGGTACTCCTGTCGTTAGCCATAAACCCCGTGTATCTCCATCTATTTTGATTATTACTTCAATGCAGTAAGGGGATAAGCTCGGATCTTTAGAAAAGGAAAACACCTTTGTGATCCTACGGTTGGGTTGAATGAGTTCAAATTCAATAAGATCATTTTCTAATTTTTTTAAACGATAGGGCTGTGTAGCTAAATTCGTATCTGAAGATACAATATTCAAAGCATAAAATTTAGGATCCACAAAAGAAATAGGGACGTCTTGTGCATTGAACAGAGTGCGTCTTAATAAAGGATAATAGCCACCCGTGGTTGGCTGGTTTTTTTCTCCAGCTCTCTCATTGCTGGTAAAATAAGGAAAGCTAGGAAAATGACTATTTTGCGGAAAGTCTTTTTCAATAATCCGATCAAAAGCAATGGGACGCACAGGTGTTTGAGAATCTTTTTTATTATACAGAGCCAAATTAATCTCAGAAATGGCTCCACCTATATTAGAAAAAACCAACTGCTGGTAAGCATTTTCTAGAACAAAGAACTGCTGTTGTTGTTGGTTAAGCGTATCGGTTGTAATTGGTTTTGCTTCAATTACCTTCTCTATATAAACCTTGTGAGTCTCAGTAGTGGTTATTGAAGGTTTTTTAGGTGGAAAAAGCCATTGATTAAGGAAAAAAAATCCTACTGTTAAAAGCAATACAAAAAGAAAAGAACGTTTATTCATGAAGCAATAACCTTAATTTGCATAGGAATGAGTGTTTACTAACCAGTTAGAGTTGGCCTGAAGAGAATCCTAACACAGAAAAAGATTTAAACTAAAGATAAACTAAGATCAGGCCCTTTCAATCTCGAAGTGCACAAAAAAGAACATATACTAGTGCCGATAATTGCCTGAAAAAAAGTCACCGACGTTTCGTAATATCGATGGCCCTTTCAACCTTGAAGTGCACAAAAAAGAACATATAAATACTTGAAAAAACATCTATTGTGCACCCGAGCATAGCATGTTTGTAGATAATCTCGTAAACACTTCTAGTGGAGTTTCGAAGTTGAGAGCCTTTCTAGGTCTGTTATTTAGTAAAGTTTCCACCCTTTCTATATCCTTGGAAGTCGTATCTAAAA